>JBJEFR010000027.1:0-2557 GCA_051874255.1 Anaeroplasmataceae bacterium | reverse complement strand
ACAACACCAAAAAGCCTAATTATAGGCTATTTTGTGATTTTTAGATAATTAGGAAGATCTTTTGAGTAAGGTAATAACTTTCTTAAAGAATCTTCCTCATTTTTATTTATTTTAGGTAATGTATCAAATACAAAGTTTAAGTATTCAAATACATTAAGGCTATTAGCTACTGCAGTTTCGACTATACTATAAGCTATAGCTGACATATCAGCTCCATTTTCGGTAAAACAGAATAGGAAGTTTTTACGACCAATCACGAAGTTCTTCATGCATCTTTCCGCTAAGTTATTATCTATAGCTAATCTACCATCAAGTAAATAATTACAAAGGTTATCATAATTATTTATTGAATAATAAAGAGCTTTAGCTAAATTACCTTTAGGAGGTAATAAAGGATATGTTTTGTCTAACCAAATCTTATAATTATTAAGTATTTCTCTAGATTCTTTATTTCTTACTTCATATATTTCTTGAATTGAAGCATTTTTCTTTTGAAGTTTATGTTCAATTTTATATAAATCATCTAAAAACTTAATACCTTGAAGACAAATAGAATTTGATTCCTTTAATTCACCTTTGCAAGCTTTTATAAAATCAGCATATTTTCTTCTAGCATGAGCAATACAAGCAACATCAGTAGCATCAGGTACTTTATCATATGCTTGATAACAATCACTTTGAATATATCCTTTAAAACCTTTAAATAGCTCTATTCCAGTATCATGTTTTCTGTTATCTTTATAAAAGTATAATCGAATTTGATTTTCTGCATATTTATTTGATGCCATACCCCAAATTCTACATTCTACCTTACAAGATTCAATTACTTGTAATATAGTTTCATCTGCATGTATTATATCTTGAAGAAGTATATCTTTGTGCATAAGCTTAACTAGAGGTTCTAATTCTTTAGCTCCAACTAAAAACCAATTTGATAGATTTTGTCTTGAAATATCTAATCCAACATTTCTAAATAGTTTTTCTTGTCTATATAAAGGAACATACTTTAAAAACTTATCTGTAATCATATTAGCTACAAAGCTTGATGATACCATTGATTTTGGAAATGATAAATCATAAGTTGCCTTTACTATATTTGTAACATCATCTTTATAACAGTTTTCACATTTGTAAGTAGGATAAACATGACGTTCCTTAATTAATTTAGCTGGAATATATTTAAGCTTAAATGTTTCAGTTTCACCTATTTTAACTAATGGTGTTCCACATTCACCACATATTTTTTCTGAATCAGCTATATCATGAATTATTGTTTTAACTTCTAATTTATCTAATCTATTAATTAAGTTTTGTTTTTTCTTACCCTTAACCTCAAATGTTACAACTTGAGGTTCTCCAGTTTCAACATTAATAGGTTCATTTATTTCTTCGCTAGAAGCATTATCTTCAGCTTCATTAAAAATATCATAATTGAATAAATTAGGATATTCTTTATCTAATTGTTCAGAACGTCTTCCATATTGTTTATGCGTTAAATAATTTATTTGTTGTTTAAGATATTCTATTTGAAATTTTTGATCTTCAACCAATAATTGTTCAGCTCTAAGTTTTTTTTCTAATTCAGTAGTAGACTCAACAATAAGTGCTTCAATATACTTTTTTTGTTCTTCTGTAAAATTTAAGTTATCCATATAAAAAAGCACCTCCAATTTCTAGTAAAATATCTTTTAAATACAAGTTAATTTTACCACAAAATCAAGGTGCTTTCACTAAGATAACGTTCCCTAAATTACATATTTTGCATCACATTTTTTTAAAGCCTTTTGATCTATTTTTAGTCCTTCTAAAAGCCACTTTAATTGCCTTTTTTCAATAGCAGTTAGTACTTCAGTTTTAGGCCATTTAACTGTTCCAGTTTCAATTCTTTTATAATATAACCAAAATCCATCATGTTCAAAATGTAATATCTTCAATTTGTTATGATTCTTATTACAAAATATATATAATGAACCATCAAATGGTGAATCATTAAACTTCGTTTGAACTAAACTAGCATAACCATCAATCCCCATTCTTAAATCAGTGGCTCCTGGTATAATATATATTTTACTTACATTAGCTAAATCAATCATAATTTTTTTATAGTATTAATTAATCTAAGCAAATGTGATTCATTATAATCAGTACTAACATGAATAGTTATATCTGATAGTTCTAAATCAATAACATCATTACTAACTTCATTAATTAGATTTGTAACATCAATAAATGATGTAGATTTAATTTCATTATTTGTACCATTAAAGTCTTTATACCACTTATAATAGGAAGAATAAGATATTCCTATTTGTTTACAATAAGTTCTTACTTCCATACCTTCAGGTTTAGTATTAATTATTTTCTTTTTTTGTTCTAATGAATAACTCATAAAAAAATCCTCCAATCATCATTTTAATTATAATGACCGAAGGATGAATATTCTATCCGTTTTATTTTTGACGCTTACGTTTTGTTGCAGAAAATGAAAGAAATAATATTAAGCAAAGACAAGCTGAAGGAATAAGAATTGCAAAAGAAAAGGGTGTTAAATTTGGAA
>JBJEFR010000026.1:0-10531 GCA_051874255.1 Anaeroplasmataceae bacterium | reverse complement strand
TGTTTTAAGAAGTTTTCTATTATCCTCCTCTACGAGCTCATAGGTATAGTTATTAATTCCATCTACATCGCAATGTAGTACAGTTGTATTATCTATAGTAGTTTCATAAATAACATTACCAGTAGGTGAGGTTATTTCCTTTAATCTATCATTAATATTCTTAACTGATGTTTTATATCCAAGTGAGTTAACCTCATATAAATCATCAGTATCATTACTATATTCTTCAATATAAATATCATTAATATTGTCCTTATTGTATTTTAAGATTTGAATATACTTATCATAATATTTATATTCAATGATATTACCTTTATTATCTGATGAGCTTATAAGCTTATTATCACTATTATATTTATAATCTATATTAGTAATATTCTCATAAATTTCATCGCCATCTATATGTAATTCTAATTTACTTGCATTACTTATTTGTTCATTATGATTATAGGTATAATATACCTCTTCTTTTATTCTTTTCTTCTTATTAAAACTGTAAGGTCTATTACTTTCACTATAATATTCATAAACTTTATTATATGCTTTATCATACTTAATATATCTATAATTCCCATTTATTAACCTTACATTATCTAGTGTACAATTACCATTATTATTACTATAATCTACTACTAGCTCTACCTTACTTGGAACTATTACACTATTTTCTTCATCCTTTAAACTTACAAGAATTAGCTTGGTTTGAATACCTTTAATATTAGGATTAAAATAATCCTTATATGTAGTAATTCCATCACTATAATATAGATTAACCTTTATAGAAAATTCTACATTACAGCTATTTCCTTCATGACTACAGTAAGGTGTTACCTTAGATTTATTTATATTATTAAAGCTGTCTGCTGATACACTTATTCCTATAATATAATCCTTTGTATTAGAATTAAAATTATTTGTAATATCTATAGTCTTTTTAGATGTAAAGCTAGAAGAGCTTAAAATGCTTTGCATCTCCTTACCTTCTAGTATATGCTCGCAGCATTGCATATTAAAATCAGTGTATGATACATACGTTAATTTATCTTTAAGTAACGTTTCCTCTTGGACTTGATATCCACTATCATTAAATGTAATGACTTCTTTAATATCATTTTTATCATTTGTAATCTCACATTTACTTCCATCATATAGATATTTTCTTTCTTCTACTAAGGTATCATTATTAATAGATTTAATAATATAACCATTTGTTAAATATAGAATTTTTATAGATCTTTCTTTATAGCTAATATTAGTAATATTAGTATTAGATAATTCAATTTTTTCACTATTATTAAATATAATATCATTATTACCATATTCAATATTAATTTTATCTCCATCAAAACCATCAATACCTATTAATTTATTATTATCATACATTAGCTTTATTCCATTATTGTTATTATCTATTACCTCTACAATTCTATCTCCATCATATTTGATAATAACCTCATTTTCCTCATCATCAAATATAATTGATAGTTTATAATCCTCATTATAGCCAAGCACTAGCTTGTCCATCTTAATAAAATATAATGGTAAGACTTTCTTTAGTTCTTGGTATTCATATTCCTCTTTCTTAAGAGTATTTTCATATGCTTCTTTTCTCTTTAAATTGATCTCATATAGCTCACTATATTTATCATTTTCGCCTTCCTTTAGCTCATCCTCATAATTCTTTTGAGCAACAATTAGATCACGCTGGGCTACCATTAATCTATTATTAATATCATTAATAGTTGCAGTTTCAGAATCAGTTGTGCTTTCTGGATTATCTACTTTATAGTTGATATATTCATTATTAATTGAGTCATAAATATTCTTTTTATTTATATAATCATTATATTTTTGATTATTAAATTTACTATATTCCTTTAAGATATCATCTATTGATTTAAGGGCTTCCTTAAGACTTAATATCTTTTCTTCTCTACTTTGTAATTCTTCTTCTTTTATACTTATTACATTACTATTCTTAAATCCAGTATAATTACCTAAAAATTCAATACCCTTCTTATTCTTAATCTCTTTATATACCTGATTACCATTATAGGTTATATTACCATCTGGTAATATTTCTATATCCTCTTTAGTTATATAAACTCTTCCATTATTACGAATATAGAATAATTCCTCATATTCCTCTATATCTGTAACCTTAATTCTTTTATATGAATTATCATTAATTTCTAAATATTCCTCTAGATTTAAGAATAATTCATTATTCTTTAATACTAGGCTTAAAGGTATAGGAATACTTAATGTATTTATTAAGCTTAAATTATATCTAGCTATTAAGTTTTTTCTTCCAATATCATAGCTTAGGCTAGCATTACCTAAGCTATATTCTTCTATTTTTCTATCCTCCATATTACTCTAGCCAATCTCCTTTTTTTGTATTTATATTAACCTCTTTAGTTAATTCAATTAACTCCTCTAGCTTAGCTTCAATATATTCTTTATTAAATTTAAGATTATGATCAATCATATACTGATTAATCCTTGTTAGGACATAATTCTTCTTTTCTTCACCTGTATAATTAGTATTCTTTTCAGCTTCAATAATTTCTGCTTCTAATATACTTAAGACTGAAATAAGTCCATCACTTTTCTTGATAATTTTATTTTTCTTTATTACCTTTAAAATAAAAGTAATAAAGGTGATTATTATTCCTAATGCTGTGCAAGCTAATGATTTAATTATTTCAATACTCATTATTTAGCCTCCAAATATACCTTTATCTTCTTTGGAATTTCACCATTTTCCCCATTTTGAAATCTATGATACCAGTTTAAGATTTCATTATGCTCTTCTTCTGTTTCCTGTACAATTCCATAAAATACATCACTACGATATTCTTTAAAGGCGCTAAGAAGATTATCTTTATCTACACTAGGAGCTTCTGTTCTTTCTTCCTTCAAGTATTTTAATACTTCCTCAAGCTCCATCATTTCTCCATCTTTTTTTGGATAAATAGCATATCCTACAATTTTATTGTCTTTATTTCTTAATACTCTTACTTGCATATTACTACTCTCCTACTACACTAATATATCTAACATAGACGGTTGTATTATTTTTTTGAATTCTAATAAAATCATCTTCTCCATCCCCAGATGCATAATATTGAGTAATTGTATACTCAGAATTATTTTCATTATTTGTGAAATCAAAATAAAAATTACTCATTACAACCTCTATCTCATATAACCTACTATTTGCAGCATCTGAATAACCAATTTTATATTTTCTTCCATCTGTGATATCAATTATCTGTTCTGTGGTTGCACCAAATGTAATAAGCGTATTTCCTTTTAATTGTTCAATTGACTTAATGTACTGATAACAGAAATTATCATTTAGATAATCTTCAATATATCCATTAATACTAGCCTCATCAACTAGTTTTTTATTGTTACTATTATAAATTCCACCATCATTCTTAACTTGAAGAATATTCATGGTTGGAGTTTTAAGTCTAATAAAGCCATTTGCGATTTCAACATACATTTCATTCGTTCCAAATATTGCTTTTTTGTAATTAGTCAAAAAATTTAGCTTTGAATTAACAACATCTTCACTAATCTGGCTTTGCATTCCCTTTATATATAATGTCCCATTAAGAATTCCAAATGTAGATCCTTGATTAACATATGTATCACCATTACTATCTGTTATTGTATAGGTATTATGATCTTTTAATGAAACCTCACTGTCATTAATTAATACTTCTCTATTTCCTGTTCTAACACTAAATCCATTTGGTGTTACCTGTAAGCTTGAAGTCACTTCATTTAGATTGTTCTTTGCATCAAGTGAAAGCCCTGTTCCTTTTATACTGATAAGTTCATTACAATTTGTATTCTTCAATAGATATGTATTATCTAATGGTCCACCAATTCTAAATGGTGAATTAGATTTATCATTCACTAACCATAGTTCTCCATTTTCATTACTTACAAGCTGTGCGATTCCTTCAATTGGATCAGGAAATGCAGCACTTTCCTTAAATACTACCGACTCATTGTCCTTCCAATTAATATTTTCTATTACATCTTCTGTTATTAAGGTTGCATCATCATTTAATACATTTCCCTCTGCCTCCTCAATTCTTACATATAAATCTGTTTGTGGTTCTAGCACATTGTTGTTGCTATCAACCTTTATAAGCTTTCTTAGGTTATTATGATTTCTCTTTTTAAATTTTACTTCCATTTTTTTTACTCCTTTTTTTATTATTGAAATCTAAATAATTTGTTGGGTACATAATATTTATTTTTATATAACTTGTATTATCTTTAGTTACAATAAAATTATTTTAAATTTTATCCATAATTGACTAATTCTGGCGCCTTATTATTTATCAAAAAGGATTATTAGTTTACCCTACAGTTCCTATTATAGATATATTTTTTTATTGTAAAATGGACATTTTGTCATCTAAGAAAATGGCTTATTCTGCATATTTTTTTAAAAATATTATTCAAAATAAAGCAAAAAAAGAGGACAAATTGTCCTCTAAAATGGAATTAAATTTTCAAATTTGCTGATTTAATAAGATTAATAATATTCTGCATAGAGTCAGCATGCATAGTGTTAATAATAAATCTACATACTAAATGCTCTTCGTTGGATTTATCAATACGAACTCCTGCCTTATCAATGATATGGAAAGCAACATCAGGTTCAGCTCCAAGAGCCATTAATATAAGGGTTAGTCGTAGTAATGTACCATCTCTTTTTCCACTAATTATGTTCTTAACTGAACTAATTTCTATACCCGTTTCTAACTCAATCTCTTCATATGTTAATCCACTTCGTTCTTTTAACAATTTCATACAATCTGAAAAGTCATTATTCAAATCAAAAAAAGCACTACTAAATTTTTTCTCCTCTTTGATTATTTCCATAGTTTTGGCCTTTTCAGTCATTTTGTCCATCATTCCATCAAAACGCAAATTAGTATGTACTTTAGAATTTTTATCACGATTCAAAAAGCACTCTAATTTATATATATTATTATACTTCTTACTTTCCATTCTCATTTTTATACAAAATTCATTTAAATGCTTCAATGCATCGTGCTTAATATACTTTTTTCCATTCTTATTAACACCTATATATTCATAGGTATTCAAGCATAAATGTGAATCTATATATACCAATTGTTGTTTATTCATCATATCCTCAATAACAGGATTTAATGATAGCAAAATTGCATCAATAGCAGGTATCACAAATGTTTCATTATATTCACAGCTTCCTTTATCAAATGCAAAAGGAGGTACTGGATAATTATCACACCAAACATTACATCCAACAGCCTCATTAATTCCAATATCACAAAGTCTTATCTTTACCGAAAATTTTGAAACTTTATAAATACTTGATAAAGCATTAATTACATCAGGAAGAATATCAATAGTATCATAAGTGTTTCCACAACTATATTTTTCTATCAAATTATATGCTTCTTGACTAAATGTTTTATAAGGCATGAGGATTCTAGGGGCTAAAACATTTGCTTGCCACTCAAGCTTATTAATATCAATAATTGTATCATTTGTATTACCATCCGTCATACAATCAATCCATTTTGCTTTTTTATTAAAAATTCGCTGAAAAGCCATTGTATGTCTATGATATTCATAATGAATACATTTATGTATGATCGTATTACTATTTTCTTTTTCAATATTATCCATAAAATACGCATCAGGATCATAAACGATAGTATTAGCACTTACTTTAATATTGCACATACGCTTCTTTGAGTTATCATAGAATTTGGCAATAGTATCTTCAAAAAATATTCTACCAAATATTGAGCCATCTTCGGCAATATTGTGTCTACATACCTTTAATCCCATATTTTTTGCAACTTGCCTAACATCAACACTAGTTGGACTCTCTAAAGCTTTAGGATAATATTTAGCTAAAAATTCTTCGGCAACTTTATCTAGATCATTTTTACGAATAAATGGAGCTAATCTATCATTTAATGGTCTTGAATATTTTTCTCTATCTGCTTCATATTGCCTAATATTAATAACCTTAAAATCTTTAAACCTTATTTCAATACTAGCTTCACAAATCAAATTTAACCACAATTCCTTTTCAACCACTTCTAAATCCCATGCATATCTTTCATTACCACATATTTTTAAAGTAACAATTAAGTCAAAGCCATATTTGCCATTAGATTTATCAAAAATAATAACAGATATTACATTAGTTTCATCACAATATAAATCATCAATATGACATTTAAATGATAATCGTTTCCATACATCATATCTATTATTTTTAAAGAAATTTTCAGAAGCTTCTGTAATTATATTATCAAATTCACTTTTTATATACTGTTTAACATTTATAAAATCCATTAATATCTCCCTCCCCTATCATCATTATACCATCCTTAATATAATAATATATTCCATTTTTTTTAAAATAATGACTTTATTTTCGCTTTCGTTATAGTAATTCTTATAATCTTTATAAAAAAAACATTAATTTTATCTAATTAGCTAATCATATTATTCTTTTTCATTTTGTTACCAACGATATTACTCTAAAATAATATAAAAGATAAAAAAAGAATTATGGGCAAATCCATAATTCTTAATTCTAAAATAATTTAATTATTTAACTAGTTCTCCGTAAATTACACCAGCTAAGCATCCAGCATTACATTCATCTGTATCAATGTGCATTGCAAGAGCATAGTTATCAGAAACTCTAACTACTGTATCACAGAATACAAGCTTTCTTCCAGTTTCATTTACTACCTTAACATCAACGATTTGTCCGTTTTCAACACCAAACTCTGCTGCATCAGCCTTTGTCATATGAATATGACGCTTTGCAACGATTACACCTTCAGTAAGCTCAACCTCTCCAGCAGGTCCTACAAGCTTACAAGCTGCAGATCCTTTAACATCTCCAGATTCACGAATTGGTGCAGTTACTCCAATTGTACGAGCATCTGTAAATGATAATTCAACTTGATTATCCTTACGGCAAGGTCCTAAAATTGAACAATTAATAGCTCCCTTAGGTCCAACTACTTGTACCTTTTGCTCTGATGCAAATTGACCAGGTTGAGAAAGCTCCTTCTTAACTGTTAAAGTTGCTCCTGCCCCAAATAATTTTTCTAATGTTTCTTGTGTTACATGTACGTGACGTGCACTAGTTTCAATTAAAATTTGTTTCATTTTACTACTTGTCCTTTCATAATTTATCTAAACCAGGTATATTATAGCACTAAGCAAATAACTTGTAAACCAATTAAAATATCTAACTTTGATGATTTAATGGCTTTTTTTGAATTCTATTTTTTAAAAAGCTTCCTAAATAATTTTCTAATACTACTATTATAATTATACCTAGTCCAATACCTACCGCAACATAGATAGTATTTATTAAATTTTCCTTCATTAGGCTATAACTTCCGCTTGTTAAATAATACATTGTTTTATATAAAAAGCATCCAGGTGCTAAAGGAATAAGCGAAGGTATTAAAAAACAGGTTGATGGTGCTTTAAACATTCTTGAATAAATAATTGCACATAATGATACACAAGAGCTTCCTGCCAATGCCTTTAAAAATTCATTATGCGTTACATACTTATCCATTAATAAGTAAATGGCAACTCCAAGAGTTGCAGCCACTAGTATCGCAACTAAATGCTTAAAATTATTATTATATACTAGTGAGAAGGCAAGTGTACCTACTGCACAGGATAATATTTGAAGCCATATGGGGTTTGTACTAGAATAAAACTCTGTCTTAATTATATTTAAAGATACTGAAAACCCTAATGCTATCATTAAAGCTGTAATTAAGCTTGAAACAATTCTCAAAACTCCTGATAGTAAATCTCCAGTGAACAAATCCTTAAATGCTATACTAAGCATAATACCTGGTATTAATATCATAATACAGCCTATCATAACATAATTTACATTTTGGCCTATACCTATTTTACATACTAAAACACTAAATAGTCCTCCTATTAAGGCAAGTAAGAAGGTAGAAATAAACTGATTAACAACTCTTTTTTGAAAATAAATAATTAATGACATTATAAGTGTTACTATTAAACAGGCTAAAAAATCTCTAAATGTACCACCAAAATATACCGATAATATTGACCCTCCTAAGGTTGTTCCTACGATAGGAAGCCATGTGTATTTAGGCTTTTTATATTGATCAACATCCTTAATAAGGTCTTCTATTTCTTCAATGCTTGGCTTATGCTCACAAATATACCTTGATAGGCTATTTAATCTTTCTAATAATAAAAAGTTATTTGATACATTTTTTACAATTTTCACTTTTGTTGTATAGTACAAATCATCACTTTCTACCGTTGCCATAAGCATAGAAGGTATCGCAAAAACATCTACCTTTTTAGCTCCATATGCATTACATATATATTTTACAGTACCTTCAACTCTTTGAATTTCAGCACCGCAGGAAATCATCTTTTTAGCTATTAGCATTGCATAATCTAATACCTTTTTCCAGCTATTAAATTGATGAGGCTCTAGTTTTAAAGCTTCTTCTTTCATGTTAACACCTCTTAGTAATATTATATAATTTTATTAATATATTTTAAATATCCTTCATATAAATTATTAGGGGATGATTTAATGGCTGTAGTAAGATATAACCAAAAGGAATTAGAGCTTTTAGCTAGGTTAATGCGAGCTGAAGCTGAAAGCGATGGGCAAGAGGGTATGCTTTGTGTTGGAAACGTTGGAATTAATCGAGTTAGAGCTAGCTGTTTAGATTTTAAGGATATTAATACTATTGAAAAAATGGTATTTCAGTCTCCAGGAGGCTTTGAAGCAACCAGCAAAAGCTATTTCTATCAGGCCGCAAGAGAAATTGACAAACGCTTAGCTAAACGAGCCATTGATGGTGAAAGAATACCACCCGCAACTAAAGCCCTTTGGTTTTACAATCCCTTTGGTGCACCATGTCAAGCTAAATGGTTTAACCAATGGAATAGTGGCAAATACAAAAGCCATTGCTTCTACGCACCTGTAGATAGTGAAAATTGTTATTAAAGGAGAGAAAAAATATGTTTTATGGTTACCCACCATGCATACCTCCATATTATGGTATGCAATCATATGATAGACCTGACTACCAAAGGCCACCTGATGATACATTAGAATCATCATATATTGAAAATATTTTAAGACTAAATTTAGGCAAAACAGTAAGTGTCTATATGAATTTTGAAAATAGTCAATGGGGAAGTAAAATATTTAAGGGAGTTTTAGAGGCTGCTGGTAAGGATCATATTATTATTAGCGATCCAACTAATAATACAAGATATATGCTTCTAAGTATTTATTTATCATATATTACCTTCGAGGATGAAATTAATTATTATTATCCATTTGGTAATCAAAAATGATATAATATACCCAAAGAGGTGTTAAAATGTGTGTATTTTGTAATATTATAAGTGGAGTTTGGAGTAGTAAAAAGGTATATGAGGATGAGGATGTTATTGCCATCCTAGATTTATCTCAACAAACAATAGGCCATACCTTAGTTATCCCTAAAAAGCATTATGAAAATATTTTAGAGCTTCCCGAGGAGCTTCTAAATAAGGTTATGACTATTGCGAAAAAGCTTTGTTTATTATATAAGGATAAGCTTAATTGTGATGGCTTTAATATTGTGAATAATTGTAATGAGGTTGCAGGTCAAACCGTAATGCATTTCCATTTACATATTATTCCTCGTTACAAGGATGATAATTCTAAATTATTATTTGTAAATAACATTAGTGATTTAGCTATATCTGAGGCTAATAATCAGGATAAATATAATTTAGATGAGATTCAAGATACTATCTTAAAATAAAAAACCACATTATTGTGGTTTTTTTATTAATAATACACTATTTTTAATATTATCCATTTTTTCAAAAATAAAATCATTTAATATCCTATAACACAGCTCTTCCTCTTCCTTAGTTAAGCCATCAACACTTAAAAACTTCATAGATATATTATAAACGTATCCCTTTAATCTATTTAAATGATCCTCTAAAATATTAAGATCTAATGATAAAAATGACAATATAAATGATGATATTTCCATTTCAAATAATTTATAAATATGCTCTACAAGCATTTTATAGCTTTTATCATTTCTTAGTTCTAATAGCTTTTCCCATGATATTTCAAAGCCACCCTTTTCATTAGCTAATTTCATTAAATCATTTTCTAACATCATTTTACTTAAAAATTCTATTTCTAGATTAGTAATACATTTATCTATTTCTAGTAATTTCATTAATGAGATTTGAATTAATATATCAAAGCCATATATTAATTTTTCTGGCTTCTTATTTAATTCCTCACACATTTGCTTTATATCATTTACTGCATTTATATATTCATAATATGCATCGTTAAATAACTGTTGTTTATTCATCATAGTCCTCCTCGTATAATATGTAGTGTAGATTTAGACCTTGGATAAGTCTAACTACATAT
>JBJEFR010000025.1:0-10538 GCA_051874255.1 Anaeroplasmataceae bacterium | reverse complement strand
TTAAATTCTTAGGTAGCTACCTACCTACCAAACTACCTAAGTTTGGAAAGAGCCAATAAAAAAAACTATGATTAATTTCTAGTTAACCATAGTTTTTATTTATTTTAAATTTTGTACTTCTTTATTCTATCAATTATTAAACTAAATATGTAACCTTTATAGAATAAATATATACACCTGCATCCTTACCACCAATTATATATGTACCTGCAGAAACATTATCAAATGTAACGACATTTGTCTTTGCATCTTCAGCATCTGAATAAGGAAGAGCAACTGGATCGTATCCAGAAACCTGAGTACCAGTTGTGTCACAAATTATTAAACTATTTGCTGTTGCACTAGCAGTATTCTTTGAAGAACATACTGTTACTTCAATCTTTGCTGCTCCAGTTAAAATAACTTGTAAACAGTTATCTGTTGCAGTTAATTTACCCTTACCTAAATTTAATCTTTGAACTTCACCATCAACTTTATGTGTCTTAGAACTTGATAGTGCTGTAAATGTACTATTAAATTCTGTATTTGTTCCTTTATCACCAAATGCTGTTACAGTTGAAAAATCTAAAGATACAATTGTTTGACCTGCAGT
The DNA here is from genome assembly GCA_051874255.1 of Anaeroplasmataceae bacterium. GTDB lineage: Bacteria > Bacillota_I > Bacilli_A > Acholeplasmatales > Anaeroplasmataceae > UBA3206. The sequence goes on along the minus strand of JBJEFR010000025.1, from coordinate 9,946 downwards.
TGAAGGGTCAGCCTCTAATACTACTTCAGAACCAATATTTACATTGTACTCAATTGAATCAACTGCTGTTGACCAAGTAATTGTAAACTTATTATCTCCTGCTTTTGCATTGAATGTAACTAATGCTCCACCATCTGCATCTTCAGTTACAGTTCCAGCTGATACTGTAGGTGTAGCTGTAGCCCAAGAAGGCTTAGCAACCTTTACAGTAACCTTATTTCCTTGAGTTTCTGCATCATATGCGATTGTTCCAGCGGTTACATTTAATGTCTTAACATCATTTTCTGCGTTTGCTGCAGTTAATCCTTCAGTTACCATTGAAACTGCAGTTGCTTCGTACTCATTTGCTGCTAAACTAATTGTACCCTTAAATAAAAGCTTATAAGTAAGTGTATTAGCTACATTATTCTTATTTAAGAACCATCTAATTGAAATTTCTTTAGAAATATATTTTCCGTTTTCTTCACTTGCATTATATGCATCAATTTCTTCTTGTGTAAAGAATATATATCCCTTTAATACATTATTAACCATTGTAGCATTTTCAAGACCAGTTGAAGCCCAACCTTCTGTACTAGTAACTAAAGTTGTATTAGGATTTGCTTGAACTAAGAATGCATATCCAGCTTTTCCTGCTTCAGCAGCTTGAACATAAGGAATAGTAACATTTACAAAGCTTACTTCATTCTTATCATTAATACTTCCTGTTTGTCCAGTAAATGACTTAGTTTGTACATCTACAGGAATTGGGTCATTATTAGCTTCAATACCTACAATATCAGTTGTAGTTTCTGTTGCTCCTGTATCCTTTAATGTAATTTGAAGTTTCTTTGAATCTTCATCAATAGTAATTACGAAGTTATCGCAAGGTGCCACTATATCAGCATTTGCTGTTGCTACTCCTTGAGAAGGATCCTTAGCACCTGACTTACCACCAACAAGTGTAACACCATATGTTCTATATACTGCATTATCCCATGTTGTAGCATCTGATGATTTATTTTGACCAAAGAATACGTCTACAGCATCGCTTCCTGTATCTGTTCCAACAAACTCAACATCAGTTGCAATACAATCCTTAACACTTAAAGTAGCTGTTGAAGATTTAGCATCTCCAATAAGTCCTCCTAGATTCTTAGAACCGCTACCATTTATGCTTCCCTTAAATATACATCCATCAAATGAAACTGTAGCAGCTGAACCATCCTTTAATTGTCCTACAAAGAATCCAACACCTTGGTTAGCATTTGTAATTGTTGCATCAACTAAGCAATCTGTAAATTCATGTGTTCCAGCACCACTAAGTTGACCAACAAGTCCTCCACAATATTTAAATAAACTTAAGTTAGCATTAACAACTGCAACTCCATTAAATACAGATTTATCTGCTTCTAATGTAGCAAATGCAGTAGCATAAACTCCATTTCCTGTTGCAGCTCCTGTTACAGTTACATTATCAAATACAACATCTGTTAAAGATACTTCACCACTTGCCTTACCAGCTAAGAATGCAGTATTTGCTGCAGTTGTATTTATACTACAATTTTTGAAAGTTAAATCAGTAATTGATCCACCTGTAAATTTATTCCAAATACCTCCACCTTTAAGGTCAGTAGTTATTGCTAAGTTACTAATAGTATGATCTAATCCAAAAATCTTGTGCTTAAATTCACCTTGATAATCTGTCTTAGAAGAATTAATTAAAGCTCCATCTAAAACATTTCCTTCTGCATCAGTGAAATCAGCAAGACTTCTCTTAATTTCTACTCCTGCCATATCAATATCAGCTGTAATTTCAGCATTCATAGTTGAACTAGAATTGATATATGCAGCAAATTCTTCTGCATTAGTAATAGTAGCAATCTCCCACTTTGCAGTTAATTTAACATCTTCCTCTACTGTATTTTCAGCAAAATTCCATTTGTTTCCATCTGCATCATACCATCCAACAAATGACATTTCTGCTCCATTTGCAGTTTTTGCAGCAGTAGTTGGAACATTACTTTCAACTGTAGAACCAAACTCAACAGATTCAGAAGCCTTTCCAGTTCCAGCTGTTGCGGCATTTCCTTTGTAATCATATGTTACAGTATAAGTATTAGTTGTCCATTTAGCAAATAGAGTACGAACTCCATCTGTTTCTCCATCTTTTTCATCTGGAATATCACTGATAACAGTATTTTCATCTAATTTAATTGTACACTTTTGATCTAAATACCAACCAGCAAAAGTATATCCTTTCTTTGTTGGCTTTACATCCTTAATTGCTTCTAATAAAGCAGCTGTGTCCTTAACAGTATATTTTGTTTCAGTATCTACTCCTGATGTACCAGTCTTAACTGGGTCAAGTTCAATAGTATATGTTGCGTCTTTTTTACAACTTGCTAAAGCTAATGAAGCTAATCCAGCTACAGCTACAGCACTAATTATTGTTTTCTTCTTCATTTTACAATCTCCTTTTTTGTAATTAGTTTACTTTAATTATAAATTGAAAACGTTTTTTAGTCAATAATTATAACAATTATTATTAAATAATTTCCAATTTTTTCTTATAAATTTACCTTAAAACCTCAATTATTAAATTATATTCCATTTTATTATCTGAAAATGTAAAGGCAGAGGCTATTTCATCCATTATTTCTATATTATCCTCTCGGTTAGTATGAACATAAGCAATTGTTTCGCCAACTTTTACATAATCACCAGTTTTTTTATTTAGAACTATTCCAACACTAAAATCAATTTTATCATCTAATGTTTTTCTACCAGCTCCAAGGCGCATTGCTAAATGCCCTATTTTAAGAGCATCTATCCTAGATACATAACCATTTTTTGTTGATTTAACCTCTAATACCATTTTAGATTTCTGAAATTTTTCTTTGTTTACTATATAGCTTGAATCCCCACCCTGAGCTTCTACTAGCTCCTTAAGCTTATTAATTGCACTTCCATTTAAAATAGAATTTTGGGCTAATTCCTTCCCTTCCTCAAAGCTTTTAGCAATATTAGCATCAACAAGTAGGTATCCAGCTATAGTTATACACAAATCATGCAAATCCTTAGGACCTTTATTATTTAGGGTGTCAATAGCCTCAATAACCTCCAAGCTATTACCTATAGCATACCCAAGTGGTTCATCCATGTTTGTTAATATAGCGGTCATTTTCTTATTAGCATTTTTTCCTATTTGAACCATTAATCTAGCCAGCTTTAGTGCTGATTCTTTATCCTTCATGAAAGCCCCACTTCCAACCTTAACATCAAGACAAATTGCATCAGCACCTGATGCTAATTTCTTTGACATAATACTTGATGCAATCAAAGGAATACTTGGTACAGTCCCAGTAACATCTCTTAATGCATAAATTTTTTTATCAGCCGGAGTTAAATTTCCACTTTGTCCTACTAGCGCAATTCCTATTCGATTAACCTGATCAATAAAATCACACTCTTTAATATTTACATTGTATCCTGGTATTGCTTCAAGCTTATCAATAGTACCTCCTGTATGTCCAAGCCCCCTTCCGCTCATTTTAGCAAATTTAGCTCCACACGCAGCCATAATAGGACCTAATACCAGACTAGTTTTATCTCCTACTCCACCTGTAGAATGCTTATCAACCTTTACACCATCAATTTCACTCAAATTTAATACATCACCACTATCTCTCATAAGTAATGCTAAATTTGTTGTTTCTAAATCTGTCATTCCTTGAAAATATATGGCCATTAAAAATGCGCTCATTTGATAATCAGGAATATTCCCTGCTACATATGAATTAATTACAAAGCTTAGTTCTTCCTTACTAAGCGTTTTTCCATCTCGTTTTTTTTCTATTATATCAACCATTATCATATAATTATCTCCTACAAAATGCTTGAATATATACCTAAATTTTTAACTCTATAAACTCCATTACTTAATTCATTTATGCAGTTAATTATACTATCAATATTATTTTTATATGCCATTATTTCCATATAAAAATTATATTTTCCAAGTCCTTCTTTAGTTGGTCTTGATAATATTGCATTTAGGTTAAGCCCATAATCATTAAATTTTTTTAAAAATTCAAATAATAATCCTGGTCTATCCTCATCCATATATACACCAAGACTACACTTAATTTTCTCTTTATAGAAATTATTTTTATCATCCTTACTAAGGACTATAAATCTTGTATAATTATTTTCCCTATCATCAACGTTTTTAATAACCGTTTTAAAATTAGTATCCTTTAGCTTATGTAGTGGTATTATAGCACCATAACTCTCACCAGAATCCTCTAGCCTATTTAATGATTCAATATTATTATCAGTAGTAATTAAATTAAAATTGTTTTTTACTGTCAAAAATTCAAGACATTCAGCTTTTGCCTTAAACTGAACATATACATTTTTTATATCCTTTAATTCATCATTTGATACAAACGCAAATTCAACCTTTTCCTCAATGTCAGCTATAATATGATAATTTGCTTTCATTAATGTATCAATAGAATCTAGTACATATCCATCTAATGTATTTTCAAAAGGAATTATAGCTAAATCATTTTCTTCTAAACCTGCGATAGTTTTTCTAATTGTAGGATAATACTCAATATCATAATTAGTATTTATCTTTTGAATAAATCTATTTGTAGCTAAACTACAATATGTACCACTAGGTCCTAATGACGCTATTTTTTTCTTATTATATAAAGATTCCATAATATAATTATTCTCCTTTCTCCATACATAAATGCTCTTATTATTAAAAGCCTTTATAACATTAATCTTATTTTCATTTATATGTAGTGCAGTGTCATTTTCTAACGCAATTGCATTCATTTTATATTTTCTAATCTCATCATTAAATACAACTAAATCATCATTATCATAATGAGGACATAATATTACATCCAATAATCCAATTCCTTCAACCATTTGAAAATTATAGGTATGACCATTATCTAAATAGCTATAGCTATCTCCCATTCCATACTTTGATACCATTATAGCTCCAGCACTTACTCCTACGATAAGCTTGTCAGTTTTTCTTAAAAATTCATCTATATTATATTCCTTAATCTTATTAACCAAATTAATAGTATTACCGCCTGCAAAATATAAAATATTAGCCCAAGCTAAATTATTATCTATTTCCTCTTTAGTAGGATTACTATATAGAAGCATAAATCTACTTGATACTTCCTTGAATTGATTTTTAAGATTATTTATTGTTTTACTACTATCAAGTGATGCAGTTGGAAAAAACAAAATCTTAGGTTCGGTAACTCTAGAGATAATATAATCCTCAATAGTATTATCTAATATAGATGGAGTTTTACCACCTACAAGAATAATATTACTCATTTTTTATTCCTCACACTTATTATCTTTATTCTTATATTTTCTTGCCTCTAGGCGATAAATAGGACCAAGTAATTTCTTTTTAGCTTCATACTCTGTTTCAACATTAAAAATCCCCTCTTCAGCATGTAAATCAACACTAATATTAGATAAATACCAATCATTTTGACTTAATGATTCTAAAGTATATTCAAATAAAATTTTATTATCAGTTTTTTGATTTATAGCTCCATTTTCATCTAATATATTTTCATATACTTTTAAAAACAAAGGAGATGTTAGTCTTCTTTTAGCATGTCTAGTTTTAGGCCATGGATCAGAGAAATTTAAAAAAATATTTGAAACCTCAGCATTATCAAATATTTCTTCTAATAAAATCGCATCATCATTTATAAATTTTAAATTAGAAATATTCTCACATTGAGCTTTTTCTATAGCCTTAATTAATACACTGTCAAATTTTTCAATAGCTATAAAATTTACATTATCATAATGCTTAGCCATACCTATTGCAAAATTTCCTTTTCCAGCTCCAACCTCAATCCATATAGGATTATCATTTTTGAAAATACTTTTCCACTTTCCCTTATATTCTCTTGGATTACTTATAAAATAATTTTCATCCTTTTCTAATCTTTCTTTAGCATCTTTTATTTTTCTTAGTCTCATTAACGCACCAACTCATATATAGATTTAGCATAAATTGCTATACTTTTTACAAATGATTCAATTATCATATATTCATCTGGACAGTGAATACATTCCTCTTCACCAGGAAATACTGGGCCAAATGCTACACAATTTGGAATAAATTTAGCATATGTTCCTCCTCCAATAGTAAATGGCTTATTTATATTATCATTACTTATACTCTTATATGCATCATAAAGAGTAGTAACAAGCTTACTATTTGGATCTACATAATGCATTTTTACTGGCTCATCTAAAATATGGCTTAATTTATATAAAGAACATGCTTTTTTTAAAGAATCATCAATGTTTTTAAAATGATCGTTAGATGGAACTCTACAATCAACATGCATAAATACCTCTTTATTATGAATTCTTATAATTCCTGGATTTAAGCTTAAATTACCCATGTCTTTATTATTAATAGCTATTCCTAGCTTAGTTCCATCATAATCAAAGCTGAAATATTTTTCATAAAATTCTGTAAAATTACATGGTTTGATACTATTAATAAATAAAGCCATAATTGTATTAGAATTTAAACCATTCTCTGGAGTTGAACCATGAGCATTTTTTCCATAAGTAATATATTTATCATCTATTACTTCTCCATTATATCCAAATTTATCTAAAAATTCTTTAAATAAAACCTTATAATCACCATTTAGTGTAACAGTTGTTTTATCTGGAACAATATTAGTTCTTTCACCACTATCCCATGACAAGATAATACTATCATAATCTAATTGTCCTACAACCCTAAAGCATTGAAAGGCCTTTTCTCCGTATATTAAAGGAAATTCAGCATCTGGTGAAAATCCAATACTAGGCATTTCCATTTTACTAAAATAATGATGTAGACATCTACTTCCTGACTCTTCATCACATCCAACTATTAGCCTAATTCTTTTATTTACATCTATTTTTAAATCCTTGATAATTTTTAAAGCATAATATGCAGCAACAACAGGCCCCTTATCATCTAAGGCACCTCTTGCGTATATACGTCCATTTCTTATTGAAGGCTCAAAGGGAGGAGTTTGCCAATTTCCTGGAGTAGGTACAACGTCTAAATGTCCTAAAATACCAAGAATTTCTTCTCCACTTCCATATTCAACATGTCCTGCATAGTTATCAGTATTTTCTACCTTAAATCCATCACTTAAGCCTTTATTTAAGAAAAAACTTAAGCATTCCATATTTCCTACCCCAAAAGGAGCTTCAGTATTAGGCTTATATTCATCTAATATTGTATTATATTTTAATAGCTCACTTAAAAATTGTATAGCTTCATCTTTATATTTAAGGGCAAGATTATAAAAATCATAGTTCATAATATACCTCCAAAAAAATACAACTGAAGACTTGCTTCAGTTGTTTATAATTTAAATTTCTTTTCCAAGCTTCATATCAAAGAAAGCATCAGTCAAACCATTAATAGCTTGAGCCTCATCCTCACCATCACAGGTAATAGTAATTACCTCTCCATTATAAATTCCTAGGCTCATTACACCCATAATAGATTTTAGGTTAACAACCTTTGTCTCAAGCGCAAGATCAATATTACATTTAAACTTAACTGCCTCATTAACTAAAATAGTTGCTGGTCTTGCATGAATCCCTGATTCTGCAGTAACCTTGAATTTTTTAGAAACCATTAAAAATCCCTCCTATAGTCGCTTTTCAATCTCTTTCTTTATTGTTTTAGAATCATACTTAAATAATACCTTAACATTATTACCAGTAATAAAAACTCCCTGTCCTGACATTTCCTTTAAAGCATTACCATCCACTTTTTTTACATCACTTACTTCAAGCTTTAATCTAGCATTATCAACAGTAACACTATGAATATTATTATTTCCACCTAAATGATTGATAATATTTTCAATAAACTGGGCATCAACCTTAATTTTTTTATCCTTTTTTTTAGGTAAAAAGAAAACTAATAAAGTTATTATTATTCCAACAACGACTACACCTGCGATACCTAATCCTATCAATAATGACTTAGAAATTAAGAACATATAAGTATCACTCCAATCCGTTTTTATTATACTAGTATTTTAAGTCTTTTTCAATACTTACAATTTTTTTCTAAGCCCAATATCAATAATACTATTTAATTCAAATAATATTGTTTTATTATTAATAGATAATTCCAAATATTTTTCATTTACTCTTATAGGCTTTCCCTCATAAATTTCATTATTAACAAGTCTTATAACACATATAATATTTAAATTATACATAAGCATAGCATTAATATCATCTATTCTATGATGAATCAAATCCTTAACTGACGTTCTACTATCAAATGTATTTTGATTTTCATTTCCATCATTTATTATATTAATACTATCAACAAACATTAATGGATCATTTTTCATTTTAGTCACCTACTATAATATATGAAAAACTAATATTTTTAACATCTAGTTATAAAAACTAGTTGAATTAATATCAAACATATGATAAAATTACTTTTGAAAAAAGGTGATATTATGGATAAATTAAAAACAACAATTTTAAATTGGCTTAACGAGCTTTCAGACTTTAGCTTTCCTAATTACGAAGAATTTCCTGACATAGACTTATATATGGATCAGGTAATTACCTATTTAGAAAGAGAACTACAAGTTTTTCAAACCTCATCATTAGATAAAGTAATTACTTCTTCTATGATTAATAATTATGTTAAAGGTAAGGTTGTTAGTGCCCCAATAACTAAAAAATATAATAAGGAGCATTTAGCCTTAATAAACGAGACATGTTCCTTAAAACAAGTTTTAACAATTGCTGAGGTAAAACAAATACTAGATTTAGAGTATAAAAACAGTAATAGTGAAGCCTTCAATAGCTTTAAAAATATAAGTAAGGAAGAATTTACAAAGGCTATTTTAAGTACTAAGGATAGCTTATCAGATATTGAAGAAAATGATATAGATAAGCTAACAAAATTAGCATTAAACCTATCAGTTACAGCCAATGCATACATTACTATTTCAAAAAGAATTCTATATTTAATAAGAAAATATGAGGAAATGCTTGAAATAGATAATGAGCTTAAAAATAAGAATAAAAAAGAGCCTGTACAACAATCATTAGATTTAAATGAAGAGTAAAAAAATTTGAGTGTAAAAAACACTCATTTTTTTATAAATCATATTTTCCTTTAAATATCTTAAAATACCTTTCATCAGATATATAGCTAAATTCCATTTTCTCCTTCAAAGTAGGATGAATAAATGATAGCTTATAAGCTTCTAAAGAATAATAATTTCCTAAATTATTTTTTGATCCATATTTTAAATCCCCATATAATGGATGTCCCATATTAGAGAACTGACACCTTATTTGATGAAATCTCCCAGTAATTAATTTAATTCTAACTAAACTTAAATTATTTATAGAATCTAAAACCTTATATCCTAATAATGCTTCCTTACTTTCTGGATTATTTGATATAAGTGCTTTATTCTGCTTATCATCCTTAATGATATTATTTTTTAAAAGAATAAAGTCATCATTTAAATCCATTTTTCCTTCAACAATAGCTAAGTATTCCTTATGTAGCTTATTATTCTTAATCATTTCATTAAGTCTTGCTGCAGCCTTTGATGTCTTCGCAAAAACCATTACTCCTGAGGTATTTCTATCTAATCTATGAACTAAGCCTAAATACACATCTCCAGGCTTATTATATTTTCTTTTAATATAATCCTTTATTATAGTAAGCATATCAGGATCATTTGTTATATCCTTTTGTGATAGTATACCCTTAGGCTTATGTACTACTATAATATGGTTATCTTCATAAAGTATTTTTAATTCCATATCTATGCCTTTTTATAAGAACCAAACATGCGAACCTTTTCTTCAACAACAGCTTGTAGACTTTCAC
>JBJEFR010000024.1:0-10560 GCA_051874255.1 Anaeroplasmataceae bacterium | reverse complement strand
ATTCCCGTTGAATCAAAGCTACAGGGAAAACTCAAAAAATAACCAACTACATTGGAAATTGGTTGATTTAAAATCTACTTTGTATTATAATATATGTGGATGGAGGATAAATGCGATGAAGAAAATTATTGTTAAAGATAAAGAAATATCAATAAGTGGTATTGAAGATAATGATTATATTAGTTTAACAGATATTGCAAAAATAAAGAATGATGAAGATACTAATATGGTAATTGCTAGTTGGTTAAGAAAGGTAGACACATTAGAGTTTTTACAATTATGGGAGAAAATAAATAATGAAAATTTTAAACCCACCGATTTCGATGGGTTTAAAAGTAAACCCGGGCAAAATGCATTTTCAATTTCACCTAAAAAATGGATTGAATTAACTGATGCAATAGGAATTAAAGTTAAGTCTGGTAGATATAATGGTGGCACTTTTGCTCACAAAGACATAGCTTTAGAATTTGCTTCATGGATATCACCAGAAGTTAAACTATATATTATAAAAGAATTCCAAAGATTAAAAATTCAAGAATCCGATCAACTTGAGTGGCAAGGTAAAAGAATGCTAACTAAGCTAAATTATTTAATTCATACAGATGCGATTAAAGAGTATTTAGTAATTGTTGATCTTAAATCTGAACAGCTAAATTATATTTATGCAAGTGAGGCTGATATGTTGAATGTTGCTTTATTTGGGATGAAAGCTAAGGAATGGCGTGAAAAAAATCCTGAAAAAGAAGGTAATATTAGAGATTATGCTTCTACAATTGAATTAACTATTTTGTCTAATTTGGAATATCATAATTCAATTTTAATTAAAGATGGTATGTCTCAAAAAGAAAGATTAATTATATTAAATAAAGAGGCAAATCATCAAAAAGAACTATTTAATAGTAATAATGTTAAGGAGATTAGAAGAATAACAAATGAATAAGCTTGCAAATAAGATAAAAGAAATTAGACTTAAAGAGGGATTAAGTCAGGAAGCTTTTGCAAAAGAGCTTGGATATAATTCTAAATCAACAATCAATAAGATTGAAAAAGGTATAAATGAAATAAGCTATGAAAAATTGATGCTACTAGTAAAAAAATATGATTTAGCATTAAATGAATTATTTGAAAATAAGAGTGATATTACTTTTGAAACAAATAAAAATGACAATAATATTTATATTTCTTTTAGTGCACGCAATAATGGGAATTGCTATGATATAGCTTCCTATATGATGGAAGAAAATGATAAAATAATTAATTTCAAAGATATATTTTATAATCCATGTTCAAAATGTAATTATGAGTGTTTTAACTCATTTTGTAAGTTTAGACATGATGATATATATAATTTATTAGAATCAAGTATGTGTTATAAGAATATCATATTTCTTGTTCCTATGTATTGTGGAAATCCTTCCTCTTTATTTTTTATATTGAATGAAAGAATACAGGATTATTTTTCACATAATGAAGATAAATGGGATATGTTCATAAATAAACTTCATTTTATTTGTGTTTATGGAAGTGATGAAGAGACTCCATACTTTATTGAATGTTTCAAGTCATTAATTAATGAAGATAGAATATTAAAGATTGAACGTCATAAATATGACATAAAGATGAATGATAAAGTAATTAATAATGAGAATATAATTAAAATGCTCGATTCATTTAAAATAACCATATGATTTCATATAAAGTATTTGTGTTGGATTTTGAGTTTTTATCTGCGAAAACTCGAAATCCGTTGAATCAGGACCTATAGATAAAAATCAAAAATTTAATTTAATAATATCTATATTATTTAAATGTTTCCCTTTTCTATGCATTGTCATAAATAAATATTTATGATATAATTTAGTCATAAAAAATGCAATAATATTGCAAAAAATAAGAAAGTGGATGATTTTATGATTAAGAGAAATATTGAATTAATTATTGAAGATACAATTAAACATTACCCAATAACATTGGTTACTGGTCCAAGACAAATAGGAAAATCAACATTACTTTATAATTCCTTTCTAAATAAAGGGTATTCATATATATCATTAGATGATTCATTAGAATTAGCAATGGCTAAGAGTGATCCCAAAACATTTCTTGAACTTCATCATGCACCAATTATAATTGATGAAGCTCAAAAAGCACCAGAATTGTTTCCAGAACTTGAAAAAATAGTTAATGAATCTAGACTAATTAAAGGTAATAAAGAAAGTAATGGATTATATATTCTTTCTGGATCACAAAGGCAAAAGCTTCTTGATGAATCAAAAGAGTCTTTATCTGGAAGAGTTGCTATTCTTGATATGAGTAATTTATCTCTTTCAGAGATAAAAAACAGGAATAATATTCCATTTAGTGTTGATATAAGTTCAATATCTTCTAGAATAAAAGATTATTATGTTGATGAAACTCAAGCATTTAAGTATATAGTTAGAGGTTTTTTTCCTGCCTTGTATGATGATTTAGAAATGAAATCACAACTTTTTTATTCATCTTACTTAAGAACGTATTTAGAAAAGGATTTAAGGGAATTAATAACTATTAATGATGAAATTAAGTTTATTAATTTTATTAAAATATTAGCATCTAATACTTCAGAAGAATTAGTATACGATAATTATTCTAAGCAAGTAGGAGTTGTTACTAACACTATAAAGGCTTGGATATCTGTTTTAGTAAAAACAGGCATTATATATCTTGTTGAACCATATAATGAGGAGTCAGTTGTTAAAAGAGTAGTTAAAAGACCTAAAATGTATTTCTTTGATACAGGTTTAGCTGCATATTTATGTGGTGTAGATAGTGCTGAAACCTTACAAAAAAGTTTTTTAAAAGGAAGATTTTTTGAAACCTTTATTTTTAATGAAATTAGAAAAAGCTATCTAAACAGTGGAGAATTACAGAAATTATTTTACTATCGAGATAGCGATCAGAATGAAATAGATTTTGTATTGGTAAGAAATGGTATACTTTCTTGTATTGAAATTAAAACTGGACAGTCATTTAATGTAAGTCATACAAAAGGATTTAAAAAACTTCAAAATACGAAATTTGAAAAAGGAAAGAATGCAATTATTTGTACTGCAGATAAAATATCAGTGATAAATGATGGTACATTTATTCTTCCAGTAAGTTCAATATAATAATGCAATTAGATAGGTAGATATAATATTTAATTCACATTTTTAAGTTTTTTTCTACGAAGACTCGAAATTCGTTGAATTGGTAACTACAGGTAAAAACTCAAAATACTTTTTGTATAAAAACTGATAGAAATAAAATTTTAACAATTGATTTATTTTTATCAGTTTTTTTTACATTTAACAATATATTGTGATAAAATGAGAATATATATATTTTTGGAGGTTTACGGATGCAAGAAAGGTGTTATGTAATGGTAAAACCAGGTTTTACTGATTCTAAATTAATTAATAGAGCTATAGATGTTTTAGAAGGTAATGGAGTAAAAATGATAGATTTTGCTTATATTCATTATGATATAGAAACTGCTAAGCTACATTATACAGAAAAAAGTGGTAAGTCTTATTATATGGAGCTTGTTGAATATTTATCTAGTGGTAAGGCGTTTGGAATGATTTTTGAAGGGAATAACGCTCTTACTATATGTAGAAGTACAGTTGAGGAATTAAGACATTCCTTAAAGGATGAATTTGATCTGCCCACTGATGTTATGAGAAATATACTACACTGTTCAAGTAAAACTAAGGTTGGAGATACTATGCTTGAGCTTGATACTCAACGTGAAATAGCCCTTTTCTATTATCTAAAGAAAAAAGAAATTTAATTATGAAAAATATTAAAGTAGTAAATAAAATAATATCTCTTGATTTAATATATGAGGATTTATTTACATCCTTAAATAAATATGAATGTGATGGAAATCCACAATATTTTATTAAATCAAGAGTAGGAGATATTAATTTAAAGGGTGGAGTAATAGTAAATAAAACTGAGTATTATGATATAGTTGATTATAAGGGAACAACTATTCAAATTCAAAAATCAGGTGATATGTATATAGGGGCAATTGTTTATAATAAAAATACTATTGAGCTTATAATGTTTGGATCTGATTTTGAACTTGAATATTTATTAAGTCAATATGCCTTCTTATATATTTTATCTGATATTAAAAATACTATGTTTATACATGGAAGTAGTATTTGTTATAATAAAAGTGGTATATTAATATCAGCTAAAAGTGGTACAGGTAAAAGTACTCATAGGGCCTTATGGGAGAAATATGGTAATGCTACATGTATAAATGATGATAAGAATGTTATTGTATATGAAAATAATAGTCTTATGCTATATCCTAATCCATGGAGTGGGAAGCATCATATAGATTCTAATATAAAGGCTCCTTTAAAGGCTATTGTATTTTTATATCAAAATAAGACTAATGTGGTAAGTAAATTAGCTCCTAAGGAGGCTTTAAAGCTAATATTAGGACAAATTAGTATGCCTTCTTGTGGTAATGTTGTTGATTGGAATCAAATGGTAGATAGAATACTTACCCTACCTATTTATTTATATGGTTGTAATATGGATAAAAGTGCATTTCTAACTTTAGAATCTAGATTAGGAGAAGATGGAATATGGGAATAAATAAAAATTATATTTTAAAATGTGTTGCAGGTGATTATATGATAATTCCTCTTGTTGATGGTGGATACGATATGAGTAAGGTTTTTAACATCAATGAAGTAGGTGCTATTATATATAAGGGACTTAGTGATAATTTAAGTGATGAGGAAATTATTAATAATATCTTAAATGAGTATGATATAGATAAGGATACTATAGTTAAGGATTTTAATGATTTTAAAAATGTTTTAATAGAAAAAGGAATCTATAATGCTTAAAATGGAGGAATTAAGACCATTTATTGATGAAGCATTTGAAAATGGTAACACATTTTCTTTTCCAATAAATGGTACTAGCATGAAGCCACTCCTTCATACTGGTGATGTCGTTAAAATAAAGGATATTAAGGATCATACAATAAAAAAGGGTGATATCCTTTTATATGTTAGAGATAATGGTCAATATGTAATTCATAGAGTGCGATATGTTTATAATGATACTTATGATATAGTAGGAGATCATCAGGTTTTACTAGAGTATGGTGTAAGATATAGTCAGATTATTGCTTATGCTGTTTCATATAAGAAAAAAGGAAAGGAGCATGAATATTTTTTTAAGGGATTTAGATATAGTATTTATAAGCTACTTGTAAAATCTAAATTTATTAGAAAAATATTTTCTAAGTTCTAATGAGTATTAAAAAAAGATATACTGTTATTCTATCTATAGTATTATTTATTTATTCAGCTATCGCAACCTCTATTCCTCTTATTACAAGCCTGCTTGTTGATAGGGCTATAGAGGTTAGTAAAAAAAATGCCGAAATAAAGAGTGTTTTTATAATAGGTATTATTTTAGCTATTGTTGTTATTGTAGAAATATTATTAACATTACTTAAGAATTATTTGAATAATAGATTTTATTTAAAGCTAGAGGAATCTTTAAAAAAGAAATTATATAGTGAAATATTAATTAAAGATATAGATGGTCTTGGTATGTATAATAAGGCTTATTTAGAACAACTATTTAATACCGATATATCTAATGTTATTTATAAAAGATTAGATATAATACCTGGTCTTATTCGTGATATTTCTAGAGTATTGTTTTCAGCTATTTTAGTTTTATACTTTGACTATCTTTTCTTAATAGGACTTATAGTAATAGGTATAATTGGATTATTAGCAGCTAAATTCTATATTCATTTTATAAAGCCTTATCATAAAAGAACATTGGAAAAAGAGGCTATGCTATCAGGATTTATATTAGATTCAGTATCTAATATTAAAATTATAAAGGCATATGATGCCTTTGGTAATGCTAATGATTATTTTTCATCTTTATCTAGTAAAATGATTATGGAAAAGAGAAAAAGAAATAGAATTAATGTACTTGCATCCTCTGGTCTTTTTGCATTCTGTAATTTGCTATATGTTATAGCATTATGCTATGGAGGGTATAAGGTAGCATTGGGGGCATTAACATCAGGAACACTTATGGCTTTAATTCAGCTATTATCATATATAGAAACTCCAATATTAGAAGCATCAGGTGTACTTAATGCATTAAGCCTATGTAATACCTCAGAGGGAAGAATTAAGGAATGCATGATGCTAGAAAATGAGAATAATAGTGATGTAATTACATCATTTGAGGGTATTAGTATAAAGAATTTATCATTTAGCTATGATAAGGTGGTTATTAATGATTTATCATTTGATATTAATCCTGGTGATAAGGTATTAATAAAGGGACCTTCGGGGATAGGAAAAACTACTTTAATGATGCTTATACTTGGTATTTTAAAGCCAAGTGGAGGAAGTGTTATTACTAAATATAATGGCAAGGAAGAAAATACTTCAGCTAAGAGTAGAAGATTATTTTCATATGTTCCTCAAGAAAATATTTTATTTAATGGAACTATTAAAGAAAATATATATATTTTAACAGGTGTTAAGGATGATTTAAAAATATATGAAGCATTAAAGATAAGCAATATATATGATGAAATAATGGCTCTTCCTAAAGGTATTGATACCTTACTTCATGAAAGAGGGGCTGGATTATCACTTGGTCAAATTCAACGTATATTAATAGCTATCGCAATTCTTCATGATAGTAAGGTATTATTATTAGATGAGTTTTCAAGTGCCTTAGATAGTAATAATGAGAGTATTATTATGAATAATTTATCTAAGCTAGATAAAACAATTATTTATATTACTCATAAGGATTCTATATTAGAGGATAGTAAAATAATTAATTTTGGTGAAATAAATGAATAATCTGTATTTAGTTGATATGCTAAAAGCATATCTAAAGGAAAAAAATTTAATACTTAATGTTAGTATAGATAAAGCTATAGAGGATGCAAAAGCTCAATCACTACAGCCATTTTTATACTTAGTATATAAAAATAAGGAATTTAAGCAATATTATATTACTTCAAGTATAATTCAAGAAAGATTTATTCAAGCACAGGATATATTAAGTAATATACTATCTGAAAATAAAATTAGACATATATTTTTAAAGGGAAGTATATTATGCAAGCTATATCCTGATATAGCATTACGTACTAGAGGAGATATAGATATATATATAGATGATTCTGATATAACAAAGGTACGTAATATACTTACTAATATCGGATTTATAGAACAAGATATATGTGAGCATCATATTGGATATATGAAGGATGGTATAGAAATAGAGGTTCATTTTAGACTTATAACAGAATTAGGCTTTAAGGTTATGGATTATTATAAGGATCCTTTTAAGCTATCTAATAAAATAACCGATTATAAATATGAGCTTACTCATGAGGAGCATTTCATATTTGTATTCCTACATTTTTTAAAGCATTTATATGGAGGTGCAGGATTAAGATTTTTATTAGATTTTTATTATATGTTTAAAAAATGGGATTTAGATATAGATTATATATATCAAAAAATAGAAGAATTAGGCTATAAAAAGGCTTATAATAATCTATTAAACTCTTTATATTATTTATCTAATGAAATATTTGATCCTAAAATGGAAGAAATAGATATTAAATTTATGATAGATTATCTATTAGATTCAGGTATACATGGATTTAATGAGAATCATGAAAGAGATAATGCATATAATCCTAATAAGGATAATAAATTCAAATTCTTTATTTATAAAGTATTCTTAACTAATAAAGGATATAGAATAGCTAAATATCCTAAATTAGGTAAACATATGGTATTCTACCCTATATTATTAATATATAATATAATTAGGTTATTTATAAATGCTATAAAGAAGCTATTTATGAAAATATTTCATATTAAACCTAAGACTTATAACCTAGAACAATCTAATGAGAGAACTGAATTAAATAAAAAATTAGGTATTCAATAATAAATTTTATAAATATAAAATGTTTTTTTATAAAAATTGTCAAATTTAGTAAAATTACCTATTGAAAACGTTTTTAAAATCGGTTATAATCTACGTAGTTATTGAATATAAGTTAATAGTGGCAAAATTAGAGTAATCTAATGACGCAAAACTATAGGGTCCTAAGGGGATAGCCAGCTGCAATAAAATGAGTGTTTGTTTTGTTGTGGCTTTTTTATTTATATTTAATACTATTAAATTTTCTAAAAAAATAAATAAGGAAAGAAGGAAAGGGATAGAAATGGGAAAATTTAAGAAAATGTTAGCTGGTATCATAACTGGTGCAAGTGCATTAGCCTGTGTTGCGATGGTTGGTACTAAGATTAATGCAGCAACTATTACAACTGAATATACTGCAACGCTTACGGGAACTGGTGCATTTGTGGCTAAGGATAGCGAAGGAAATAACGGGCCAACATTTACAGCAAATGGTGCTAAGAGCCTTAGCGTATCTGGAACAAGTATAATAACAGGTAATCCAAAAACATATACAACAGGAGTTAAATTAAATTCTTCAGGATATGTAGATTTTACTGCTGATGGTGATTGGGAATTAACTTGTTTAGTTTATAATACTTCTTCAGTTGAAACATATATATCGCTATATGATTCGACTGCAACAACAGAGTTAGCACAATCATCTAACGTTGCAGTAAAAACGGTTGCTCCTGTCACATTTAGTGGAAAAAAAGGATCATATAGAATTAAGAGAAATGAAGTAGCACAAAAAGAATTTACAGCTTTGGAAGTGAAAATTAGCATAACTAAAGAAGTTGGAACATATTATGATGTAACTTTCTATGATGGAGAAACAAAAATATCAACAACTTCTGTTTTAGAAAATGCAACAATTGATGCAAGTGTTGTTCCATCACCTAAAAAATTCTTCAATAAATTAGTTGGATGGAAAACTAGTGATGGACAATCAGTGGATTTCTCTTCATTTGTTGTAACTGAAAACGTTAATTTATATGCAGACTTTGAATTAGATGAGATAGAAAACGAAAATGTTAATGATTTAACTCCAGCATATATTACAAAAGCTGCAACTCAAATTAGTTCAATTCCAAGTGAAGGTTTAGTGTTTACTAATACAAATTATACAATTTTAGGTACTTCTTCTGTAATGGCAGAAACAACAAAATTACCTGATGCTGTTAAAGATGAAGATAAAACACCTGTCACAAACTTTTTACAATTAAATGGAAAAGTTACAAGTTCTCAGTGCGCCATTAAAGTTGTATTGCCTGAGGCTGGAACATTAACTGTGTATGCTAGGTCAGGAACATCCTCAGCAAATAGTTTTGTTCTTTCTGATACTTCTGCAAAGGCATTAGATACTAAGGAGTTTAGTTCTTCTGAAATAACAAAAGTAACATTAACTGTTGAAAAAGCAGGTACTTATCTAATTGGTGGAAATGGTGGTACCACAAGAGTTTATGCATCTTATTTTGAAGCTGCACCTGCAGTAGAAGTTGCTAAATTAAATGCTCAATTTGATAATGATGCAACTAAGACTGAAGTTCGTTTCATTGGAACAATTGTTGCTGAAGATTTATCAAAAGTAACTGATATTAAGATTGCTCTTACATTATCTGGATTTGAAACTCCAGCAGTAGTAGAATTTACTACAGTTTATACTGAAATTACTGATTTATCAGGATTTGGAGTAGCTGAAAATACATATTATGTTGTTCTTGTAATCGATGGATTAGATGCATTTAGAACTAATACATTAACTGGAACATTATCATTCAAGATTGCTGGTGTAGAATATTCTGCATCATTAGCTAGTGCTTTATCTTTAGCAGTTGCATCTGCTGAATAATTTAAGGAGGAATTTTTTAAATGAAAAAAGAATATCAAAGACCTGAAATTGTAGAAGAAGTTGTAGAATTAGAAGATGTAATCGCTGCATCAAATGGTGGAGCTGGATCAATTGCTGGTTCTATTAAAAAATCACTTTCTGAACTTTTCGGAATTAAATAATAAATAATAATTAAAGGTATAGAGTGCTATGTGCACTCTATATTTTTTGAAGGAGGAATTATATGAAAAAGATAGTATTAATTTTAATATTAATTTCTTGTTTTATGGTTTCATCATGTAATAAGACAAATGATATTAGTCCTATTATTCCAGGTGATGATAGTACTTCTGATATTGGAGATACAGAAACACCAAGTGAGCCTGAGAATCCAACTGACCCAGAAACACCAGCTGAGCCTGAGACTCCTGAGAATCCAGATGATTCAGGAGAAACAACAGAGACAGAGACACCAGGAGATAGTGAAGAAACACCAGAAGAACCAAGTGATGGTGATAATACTGATGATACACCTTCAGATAGTGGTGATTCTAATGGTGGTATTTCTAATGGTGGATCATATGATGATGGTGGAAAATGGGAAGGAATCATTCATTAATTATATAATTCTTATGAAAAAAACGAGTATCACATTAATATGTACCCCAAGTCAAGGACACTTATAAAAAAAGTGTAATTATTTGTGT
>JBJEFR010000023.1:0-2575 GCA_051874255.1 Anaeroplasmataceae bacterium | reverse complement strand
AAAAAAACTTTCCTTTAGTCAAAAATTGTGATATATTTAATTGTCAATACTTGAGTGGGAAAATTTTTGTTTGAGGTGGAACAATGAGCAATAAAGCTAAGAAATTGTTAATTTTCTCTGTTTTAGGTGTCGTAATTGTCTTAATTATAGCAGGTATTACAATATATTTAAGTGTAAATAAAAGTAGTGAAAAATTAAATACAAACGAAAAAATCTTCTTAAATTCAGAGGTTGCATTGTATAATGAAGCATTAGGAAATACATTTATAATGCCTGATACCGTAGATGAGTATAGCTTGGCTGTAAATGATATTAATGGTCATATAAAAGCATTAGAGCTATTAATGATATCATATAATTTTACTTATAAAATTAATGAGACAACTGATTATGACAAATCATTAACTCTAACCTATTATGGTATTAATAATATAAAGTATAAATATGATGTCAATTATAATGTGAATAGCACAGCTATGGTTGGTAAAATCAAACTTGATGGTTATTCTGAATATGAATTTGTTTCAAAATTGCTTTCTGATAATACTTGTGAAACAGCTATGACTATTTCAAAAGATGAATATAAATGTATTACTAAGGATAATACCTTTAGATTAACTAAAAATAATAATTTATTATCTGAAATAACAATTGGTAAAACAAATATAATTACTACAAATGTATCATCTTATACATGTTACATTACAAATGGAAATTTAAAAATAAATGTTAAGTATTCTACTTTAGATACGGTTATGACTGTCACAGTTAATCAAGTTGATAATACTTATGAATATACATTTAAAGAAAAAGAAGAAAAATATAGTGCAAGAAGATAATTTATATATAACATTTTACTTTTCTTTGTGATATAATTAAACTAAAGAAAAGGAGAATGAGGTATGGCAAAAAAGAGTACAGGACATGTTTTAATTACAATAATAGGATTTTGTGCATTTGTGGCATTAATGTGTAGTGGATTCAGCTGGCTTTTATCTTTAATAAATTCAAATCTTGGATTTTTAGGAACATTAGAAAAAATAGCTGGTATCGTACTATCTGTTTGTGCAGCATTAGCAGGATGGTTTTGGATTAGTTCATCAAGCATGAACAAAACATTGAAATTAGTTTTAGAAATTTTCTTTGTTATTTTTGCAATTCTTGCAATCCTAGGACATTGTGGAGTTCATTTTTAAAAAATATTGAGAGTGTCTAACACTCTCATTATTTTTGTAAGGAGGCAAATATGGTAGAAGTAGGACAAGAATTAACCTTGGAAATAAAAAGATTAGGAATAAATGGTGAGGGAATAGCATTTTATAAGAAGCTAGCCATATTTGTACCATTTGCGCTTCCTAAGGAATTATGTAAGGTTAGAATTAATTCAGTTAGTCAAAAAATGGCAGTTGCTGAAATAATTGAAATATTAAGAAAAAGCGAAGATAGAGTAGAGCCTAAATGTCAGTATTGCAATCGCTGCGGTGGTTGTCAGACAGCACATATTAATTATGAGGCTATGGGGCGTGAAAAGAGAAATTTAATTATTGAAGCCTTACAAAGATATACTGATATTAATCCAAGAAGCTTTGAAATAAAGCCAACTATTTTGATGGATAATCCATATGGATATCGTAATAAATCTAGCTTGCCAGTAAGAGATTTTAATGGTAAAGCTACTGTTGGATTATATAATTCAGAATCTAAGGAATTAGTATATATTGATGAATGCTTAGTACAAAATGAAATTATTAATAAAGTTAATAAGCAAGTATTAGAATATGCAGATCTTCTTAATATAACTCCATATATTGAAAAATATAGAAGAGGGGAGCTTAAATATATTGTTTGTAGAGTATCTCACTATAATAATGAGGTACAAGTAACGCTTATAACTCATTCTAAAACACCTAAAATATTTGAATTAGCTAAAAAGATTATAAATATAGATAATGTTGTATCTGTTTATGAATCATTAAATGATTCTAATAAGGATGGGATTATTTTTGGACCTGAAATTAAATTATTAGAGGGTAAAAAAACTATTACAGAAGCAATAGGAGCATATAAATTTGAATTATTACCTAATGCATTTTTTCAACTAAATCCTATTCAAACAGAAAAATTATATGAAGTTGTAAAAAAATGTGCTAAGCTTTCTATGAAGGAAACTGTACTTGATGCATATTGTGGAGTAGGTACTATAGGTATTTATTTATCTAAATTAGCTAAAGAGGTTATTGGTATAGAATATAATAAAGAGGCTGTAGAAAATGCTAAAAATAATGCTTCAATCAATAAGGTAAAAAATGCTAAATTCTATCAGGGTGATGTAGTAGAATTATTACCTCATATGATTAATGAAGGCATTAATTTTGATGTTATGGTAGTAGATCCACCAAGAGTAGGTCTTGGAAGTGATTTATGTAATACTATTTTAAATAGTAATGTAAAAAGGCTAATATATGTTTCATGTAATCCAGCAACATTAGCAAAGGATTTGAACATACTTACTAATAAATATAATATTAATTTAATGCAGCCAGTAGATATGTTCCCTTTAACAAGCCATGTTGAG
>JBJEFR010000022.1:0-10788 GCA_051874255.1 Anaeroplasmataceae bacterium | reverse complement strand
CTCCATTAAGCTCAGCCTCTGGTACTAACGCTGCAACTGAGTCAATAACAATTATGTCTACACTACCACTTTTAATTAAGGCTTCAGCAATTTCTAAGGCTTGTTCTCCATTATCTGGTTGAGATAAAACTAAATTCTCAATATCAACACCTAAAGCCTTAGCATAATTAGGATCTAGTGCATGCTCGGCATCTATAAAGGCGGCAAATCCTCCCTCACGTTGAGCATTAGCAATAGCATGCAATGCGAATGTTGTTTTACCACTTGATTCAGGTCCGTATATCTCAATAATTCTTCCCTTAGGATATCCACCAACACCTAATGCTCTATCTAAGGCAATTGAACCACTTGAAATAACCTCGATTTTGGTATCAGCTTTATCACCAAGCTTCATTACCGAACCTTTACCATACTGCTTTTCAATTTCCTTTAAGGTTTTTTGTAAAGCTTCCTCTCTTTCATTCATAATAACACCTCCACATAATATATAGACAAAAGTCAGCTATTTTACTAGACTGACTTCAAAATAATCTTTCTATTTTTCCAAAAATATTCAATACCAGAAACAACCGTTAAAATAACTGATATAATTAGCATTATAAATCCAACTAACTCTAACCATTTACTTATATGTGATAAAAATAAGACTACAAGAGTAACCATAGTTACAGCTGTTTTCCATTTTCCTAATTTTGCTGCTGCAATAACATTTCCCTCTCCTGCTGCAACTAATCTAATTCCTGATACCATAAATTCACGAATCATTATAACAACTGCACACCATACAGGTACTACATATCCCATATGTACCCACCCATTTATCATTGATGGTTGAACCATTAATATTAATAGTGCTGTAAATACTAAGCATTTATCAGCAAGTGGATCAGCAAACTTACCAAAAGTAGTTACTAAATTATACTTTCTTGCAATATGTCCATCTAACATATCTGTAAGTGAAGCAACTATAAATATTATAGCATTGATTAAATTAGCTAGTGAAATACCATAAAAAATATTCTTATATTCAAAAACATAAGTATTCTTTAAAGCTGGTATATAAGCTATTATTACCATAACAGGAATTAATAATATTCTTAATAAAGTTAATTTATTTGGTAATGTCATACCTTTTTTTTGTCCTTCATTCATACATTTTCATCCTTTTTCTTTTCAAACAACCTTATTATAACATAATACTTTTTTTATTAAAATACTAAAAACCGAAAATAGCCCCAAAAATTTTTAGAAGTATACTAAAAATCAAATCAATTACAAAAGATATTCCTTTATCAATTATTCTTATAAATATAACAATTACATTTTTAGTACTAGAAACATATAGTATTTGTTCATCTAAGGATTCAACATTTCCTTTTTTTAATATTTTAGAAACTAAAATAATTATTACTAATATAATTATGATTATAGTAAAAATTTTTCTTTTAGACATATGCTACCCCTATATAAAAAATAACAAAAATACTTCAAAAAAAATGTCGAATTATAGATTGCTTAAATATTATGTATAGACATATTTATACCATTTGCTAAGCAGTCACTTAAATCAGTAATATACTGATCAATTTCTTTTGGTGTAAGCATAAAATCAAAATCATCATTATCCTCTAATAAATAGCTTTTTTCTCTATCTACATTCATTATTTCTAGTAGGTCATTACCTATATTTTTTACATCAACTACTGTAGGTACACCAATTGCAATAACTGGTATTCCAAGTTTTTTCATAGAAATTTCTTTCCTTTTATTTTTGACTCCACTTCCAGGTGAAATACCAGCTGTAGATATTTGAATACTACTTCCAACTCGTTTTAAGCTTCTTGATGCAAGGGCATCAACAACAATAACGCACTTAGGCTTTATTTTTTTTATAATAGAGGCAATTACATCACTAGTCTCAATTCCCGTTTGCCCCATAACACCAGGTTTTATAGCACTAACAATTCCAAAATCATCACTTAAATTATCTAATGTATATAAATGCTTTGTAACTATTATTTTATTTATGACCATCGGACCAAGTGCATCAGGTGTAATATCATCATTCCCTAATCCTACAACAAATATTTCATCTCTTTTAGAAATATTGTATTCTTTGTATATAGTTTTTAATATATCTCTTATAGCCTCTTCTATTTTACCTATTTTTTCATGATTCTCTTCCTTAAAAACCTTTGTATCAATCGTATAATATATTCCTTCATTTTTATGATATTTTTTTGCATTTTCCTCATCTACTATTACCTTAGTAATTTCTAATTCATCAAAAGTCTCTTTTGTCCCACTTTTTATATCTTCAACTGCTAAATCTGTTCGTAAATTCAATCTAATCACCAATACTAGTATTCCTTTATTTTACATTTTTAAACATTTTTAAAAAAAGTATTGCACATTTAATTTTAGTTTGGTATAATTATTAAGCATTGTGTTTCGGAGGTGAAAGAATGGCAAACATTAAACAACAAATTAAAAGAGTTAAAACTAACGAAAAAGCAAGACAATTTAATGCTTCTTATAAGTCAGGAATGAAGACTGCTGTTAAAGCCGTTTTAGTAGCTTGTGAGAACAACGATAAGGCAGCAGCAACTGCAGCATTAGCATTTGCTTTTAAGAAATTAGACAAGGCTCAAGCTAAGGGAATTGTTCATAAGAATTTTGTTGCAAACAAAAAATCAGAATTATCTACTAAAGTTAATGCTTTATAATTTATAAAAAAAATACACCCACGATTTAATCGTTGGGTGTTTTTTTTATTATCTATAGCTTTAATAGGTATAGCTCTAAAGCTACCTTTTTATCAACATTACCTATTTTTATATTATAATCTATATCCATTAGCGTTCTTAAATTATTTTTTAATTGCTTACTACTAACTAAACTAGCATCTTTCATTAAATAATATACTCTACCTGGCTTATAATTAAATGCAAGAGCTATTTTCTCTTTACTGTATCCAGCTTCAACTAACTCTTTTACTTGATATAGCTCATTAAATCTAGATATTAGTGAAGCTAATATCATTGATTCATCTATGCTATTTTGCTTTAGACCCTTATATATTTCCATAGCCTTTGCTTTATTTTTAGTTAATACTGCCTCTATCATAGGATATATACTATCCTCTAAATCCTTACTAACTAATAATGTTACATCCTCTAATGTTATATTTTTATCTTCTATTTTATATAGCTTTAATTTTTCTAACTCAATAATAACTCGGTTGTAATCATGGTCTACTCTTGACATAAGCTCCTTTAGTGCTAATTTAGCTATCTTATATCCATCATTTTGAAGTATTGAAGATACATATTCCTCTATGTTCTCTATATTTTTAGAATCAATACTAGTTACCTCTAAAAAATTAGTTTTACTTCTTAATTGATTTATAATTTTACTTTTAGCATCAAAATCAATAATAGTAATTAATATAGTACTTTCAATAGGATTATCAATAAAGCTACAAAATTCGCTTATTAATCTAGAATCATACATACTATCATTATTAATAAATTTAGGATTCTTTAATATTACAAGCCTATAATCCTCAAGTAAAGGAATAGTATTAAGCTCATTAAGTAAGGTAATAATTGATTCATCAGCTAAATCAATTACTGTTTTTTCATAGGTATAATCCTTATACTTATTTTCTATTTCCTCTATTTTATTATTTATTATTAATTTTTCACAACCAAAAATAGTATATAGATTACTCATAATTCTCACCTTTTCTTAATTATATCATTAAATAGTTTATTTTTATCTATAATGATTTACTTTTATACCTGTTTTAGATATTTTTATATCAATATTTCCATTTATATCAGTACGATATATATCACTTTTCTTTAATACGTCTAATACCTTTCTGCTTGGAAATCCATATTTATTTTCATTTCCAACTGATATTAAGCTAATTTTAGGATCAACATAATTTATAAATTCTTTATTGCTACTACTATCACTTCCATGATGGGCAACCTTTAAAATATCACTTTTTAATTTATTACCATATTTTTTGATTAAATCCATCTCAGCATTATATTCAATATCTCCGGTTTCTAAGAATGTATAATTATATATTTTCATTTTTAAAACCAAGCTATTATTATTTAATAATGAATCATTATTAATAGGACCTAAAACATCGATTTTAATATCACCAAGATAGAAGCTATCTCCACTCTTTATTTTTTTAGTACTAAAATCAATATTATCATAGTAGCTTGTATAAATCTCTTTTACCTTAAATTTATTTATAACCTCTAGAGCTGTTTTAATATGATCACTATCACTATGAGTTAATACTAAATAATCTAAAGAATCTATACCTAGATACTTTAAATAATTAATATTATACCCGAATGAATCTATTAGCATATTACCCTTATTATTAGGTAATCTAATAAGAATACTATCTCCCTGACCAACGTCTATCATAGTAATATGGTAATATGGATTAAGATATTTTATATTTATAATAAATAATAAGTAAATAAAAGAAATTAGTACTAATTTTTTATTAAATCTAGCATTTTCTAACATTATTAGAAATAGTATAAAAAATATATAGTATATTATTACAAAATATATATTTATATAACTAATACTTATATTAAACACCTTAATTTTAGATAAAATATTAATTATCAAGTCAAATATCTCAAATATCTTTAATTTAGATAAAATTGGAAATACTAGCATAATAAACGACAATGGTAATAAAAAATATCCTACTATTATTGTAAAAATAGGTACAAATATAATACTTAATAAATTAATACTACCATTTATGTTAATAATAATTGGTAATGAAGAAAAAAACGCTAAAAGTGTCGTTTTAAATACTGTAATTTTTTTATTATCACTTTTAGTAATATTTCCTCCTATTATAAGAAAAAATGTAATTAAATAGGTTAAAATAAAGGCTGTCTGGTATAAATATAAAGGATTAATAAATAATACTATTAAGCATGAGAATGATAGAACATCAAGAGGTGTATATAATCTATTATATTTTTCTTTATATGTAGATATTATTATCATTATAGAGCTTCTCAATATACTAATACTAAATCCTGTAAGTAATATATAAAATATAAAAAAAATAGAAATTATATTTCCCTTTAATCCTTCCTTATTTGTTAGCTTTGATAAAAGATAATATAAGGCCATATACATTAAATTAACATGAAAGCCTGATATACAAAATAAATGAGTTATTCCTAAGGATGATATATTATCCTCCTCTGTATCATCTAGCATATTATAGCCTAGAGTTAGAGTTAGTAAATAATTATAGGAGGTGTCTGATACCTTAGACTTAAAATAATTTATCATATTATCCTTTAACCCTGATATAGTATGATAATGTTTAAGATACTCTATTTTAGGATTTTTATAAATATTATATATTCTTTTAGTGGCTAAATAATCCTTATAAGAAAATCCATATTTATATGATTCAGAGCTAATATATGATTTATCACCACTAATATTAAGCTTGTCACCTACCTTAAATTCTTCATTTGAGTAAACAATAATAAATTCCATACCAGATAATAATACATATTTATTATCCTTATGCTCTATAACTACTCCATTAAAGCTATTTTTTATAGTTGTCTTATAATTATTGTAAATAAAGAATAAACAAAGAAAAATGCTACTAAGTATTAAAATAGGCTTAACTAGTATTCTTTTTTTAATAATATATATTAGATATATAATAAGAGGTATTACAAATATAATATATTTAAATGATAAGCCTATTAGTAATGGAGGAATAACTAAAAAATGAATATTATTATATTGTGATTTCATTTTCTATTTTAGAATATACTCCCTCTGTTAAAATATTCTTTTCTAAAAGCTCCTTAATACTTGTATATGGTCTACCATTTATTATATCATTAGCTCTAACATCTCCAATATCACTTAAGTTTTTTAATTCCTTTAGGCTTGCGGTATTAATAGATAATTTGTCTTTATATAAAATATTATATACCTTATTATTTTCTATATATTCATTCTTATTAAAGGAATTAAGATCACTATAATTTGTTAAATAATCATAAATAAAATCTCCTAGCTTAGTATTTGACGGAAGGTTTAATTCTCCAATGTATTTAACCTCCCCTTTTAAATATATTGAATAATAGTGATTATTAGTATTTATAAAGCTTATATTGTAATCTATAGAATTATGATAAATCATTAGGATAGAGAATAATATTATAAATATACTAAAGCATAATAAAATATATCTTTTCAAAAAAATCACCTCACTATATTTATAGCAAGGTGATTTATAATTTTACTAATCTCTTTTATTTAATTCTTCCTCTACATCTTCCCAAGTAATACCAACCTGTTGCATCATAACTGTTAGGTGATACATTAAATCAGCAACCTCAAAAATAGTATCCTGGTGATTTTTCTCCTTAGCAGCAATAATTGTTTCAGTAGCCTCTTCTCCTACCTTTTTTAAAATCTTATTCATACCCTTATCAATTAGATAATTAGTATATGATCCTTCCTTAGGATTTAAAGCTCTATCATTAATAGTAGCATATAAATTTGTTAAAAAATTACCTTCTGTCTTAATTTTAGTTCTATTAATAGTAACCTCTACATTTTCAGTTAAATCACGGTAAAAGCAAGTAGCATTTCCGGTATGGCATGAAATACCGCCAACCTGTTCAACCTGCATTAATAAGCAATCTCCATCACAATCAATACTCATTCCTTTTAAATATTGATAGTATCCTGAGGTTTCACCCTTAAGCCATAACGAATTACGGCTTCTACTATAGTACCAGCATTGTCCTGTTTCTAAGGTTTTCTTTAGGGCTTCTTCATTCATATAGGCAACCATTCTAACCTTTTTAGCATGATAGTCTTGAACAACAACGGTTACAAGTCCCTTTTCATCATATTTAACTTCTTTTAGTAATTCTTCTTTTGTCATAATAGTTATACTCCTTATAATCTAACTGGAATATTTTCTTCTAATAAATATTCTTTTAATTCCTTAATTGATAAAATATTAAAATGGAATAATGATGCGGCTAAAGCAGCATCAGCATGTCCATCCTTAAAGACATCT
Organism: Anaeroplasmataceae bacterium; assembly: GCA_051874255.1. Taxonomy (GTDB): domain Bacteria; phylum Bacillota_I; class Bacilli_A; order Acholeplasmatales; family Anaeroplasmataceae; genus UBA3206. Next base: position 3,662 of record JBJEFR010000022.1, on the reverse strand, counting down.
TTAAAATCTTCCTTTTTACCAGCACCACCTGAGGCGATAACTGGTATATGAAGGGCATCACTAATTATTCTAGTTATTTTTATATCATAACCCTCTTTAGTACCATCTGTATCCATACTTGTAAGAAGAATTTCACCAGCTCCACGCTCTTCACATTCTAAAGCCCAAGCTAGCGCTTCCTTTCCGGTAGGCGTTCTACCTCCATTAATATATACCTCATAGAATTTTCCATTCCACTTAACATCAATGGCTACCACGATACATTGATTTCCGTATTTTTTACTACCCTCATTAATAATATTTGGGTTTAATACCGCAGCTGAATTAATTGATACCTTATCAGCACCAGCATTTAAAATTCTTGATATATCATCTATCGTTCTTATTCCCCCACCTACAGTTAAGGGAATAAATACAACCTCTGCGGTTTTTCTAACAACATCTAGAATGATATCTCTTTTATCACTTGAAGCGGTAATATCTAAAAAAACCACCTCATCTGCACCACACATACTATATCCCTTAGCTATCATAACAGGATCACCGGCATCTATTAAGTTGACAAAATTAACGCCCTTTACAACGCGTCCTTCCTTAACATCTAAGCAAGGAATTATTCTTTTACCTAACATATTAACACCCGAATTTCTTTACTGCAAGTGACAAATCTATTGTACCCATATAAATAGATTTACCTAATATTACACCATAGCATCCAATATCTGAAACAGCTTTTATATCATCCATTGTATGAACTCCACCTGATGCAATAATTTGTAAGCTAGTATTATCTACAAGCTTTTTAGTTTGTTCAATATTTACTCCACTAAGAGTTCCATCCTTAGCAATATCTGTAAATATTACATATTTAACTCCAGCTTCCTCTAAGGTATGACAGAATGTAAGAGCATCAACATTACTTTCACATAGCCATCCCTCAGTTGCGACCATAAAGTTTTTACAATCAACACCCACAACAATTTTCTCAGGACCATATAGACTAATTGCTTCTTTAACTAATGATGGATTTTTTAAAGCTATACTTCCAAGTATTACTCTTTTAACTCCCATATCAAGTATTTCCTTGATTCTTTCAATGCTTCTTATTCCTCCACCAAGCTCAACATCAATACAGACATTATCAATTATTTCTTTTACAGCCTCTAAATTCTTACTTTCACCATCCTTAGCTCCATCAAGATCAACTAAATGAAGGAAGGTAGCTCCCATTGAGGCCCATTTTTTTGCCATATCTAAAGGTTTACCAAACACAGTAACCTTATCATAATCACCCTTATATAATCTAACAGCTTGTCCATCATGTAAATCAATTGCAGGATATAATTTCATATTAAAGCTCTCCAAAATTTCTTAATATTTGAAGTCCGATTTCTCCAGACTTTTCAGGATGAAATTGCGTTGCATGAATGTTTCCACATTCAACTACACATCCATATTTCACTCCATAATTTGCATATGCACTTACATCACTAGCCAGAGGGCTATCTAAATGATATGAATGCACAAAATAAACATATGAATTATTAGGAATACCCTTTAGTATTCCTTTATCATTGATAATTTCAATACTATTCCACCCCATATGAGGAATTTTATAGCTTACATTATCTACTGTCTCATCAAACTTAATAATATTTCCTTTTAGTATTCCAAGCCCCTTATGTACTCCAAATTCATAATCATATTCAAAAAGCATTTGCATACCAACACATATTCCAAGTAAATGAGTACCCTTTTCTATTACTTTTTTTATTACAGGCTCAAATCCTCTTTCTCTTAAAGTATCTATCGCATCCTTAAATGCTCCAACTCCTGGTAATACTACCTTTGATGCATTTAATATAACTTCCTTATCACTAGTTATAACCGCTTCATACCCTAAAGACTTAAAAGCATTTAATACACTATATAGATTTCCAACACCATAATCAATTATAGCTATCATTATAATGTCCCCTTTGTAGAAGGTATTCCTTTAATTCGTGGATTTAATGTAACACTATCTCTTAAAATTTTACCAAGAGACTTAAACATCGCTTCAATAATATGATGAGCATTTTTACCTCTTAATACTATAAAATGAAGATTTATTAACGCATTGTTTGCGAAGGCTCTAAAAAACTCCTCCACTGTTTCAGTTTCAAAGTCTCCACATTTTGGAGTAATAAAGCTGTAGTCCATTTCAAAATATCCACGACCACATAAATCACATCCAGCACTAATAAAAGTTTCATCCATACACATATTAAATGAACCATATCTTTCAATACCCTCTTTATTACCTAATGCTTCACATAAGGCTTGTCCTAGGGCAATACCTGTATCCTCAACAGTATGATGAGTATCTACAAATAAATCACCATCTACGGTTATATCTAAATCAAATAAACCATGCTTAGCAAAGCTATTTAACATATGATCAAAAAAACCTATACCTGTATTAATATTACTTTTTCCTTCTCCATCTAAATTTAATTTAATACTAATCTTAGTTTCCTTAGTATTTCTTACAATCTCTGCCTTACGCATTTTCTCGCACCACCTTCATGAATAACTCATTTTCTTCTTTTGTACCTATTGTTACTCTATTATAATCTTTTCCATTAAATTTCATTTTTCTAATATAAATATTTAATTTGTCACACTCTGTAACAATTTTATTATTTAATTCCATCCATAAGAAATTAGCATGACTTGGATAAACCTTTATCCCTAACTCATTCAATTCATTATACATTTTTTCTCTAGCACTTTTAAAGTATTCTATTATATCATTATATAAATCCTTATGCTCAATAATAGTTTTAGCTAGAATTTGAGTCAAAGTATTAACATTATATGGAGAACGTACTGTGTCAATCAAATCAATATTTTCCTTTTTACTTATAGCATATCCTAATCTAATGGAAGCACCAGCATATAATTTTGAGAATGTTCTAATGACCATAAGATTATCATATTTTTTAGTTAAATCTATTAATCCCTCACCTGCAAATTCAACATATGCTTCATCTAATAGCACAAGTCCATCAGTAGAATTAATAATAGCTAAAACCTCTTCCTTTGTAAGTAAAATACCAGTAGGATTATTAGGTGAACATAAAATGACTAATTTAGGATTATTTTTCTTAATACAGCTTATCATACTTTCTAAATTAAAGCTAAAATCATCATTACAATCAACCTTTATGACAGAGGCTCTATAAATATGAGCATATTCACTATACATAGAAAATGATGGATTCATAACCACAACCTTAGTATTTTCTTCACATATGGCATTAAATAAGCATTGAAGTAATTCATCAGATCCATCACCAATTGCGATATTACTAACCTCAAGGCCATATACCTTAGCTAATGCATTCTTTAGCTCATAGCCATTCATATCTGGGTATCTATTAAAATTAACTCTCTTAAGCTCCTCATAAAATAAATCTATAATTTCTCGTGGTAAATTAAATGGGCTTTCATTAGCATTTAATATAACACCGCTTGTTAAATATGGAGTTGAATATGGTACCATACCATTTAAATCCTTACGTAAATATTTCATATAGGACACCTCTCACTCATAATACAAAAATTATAGCATATCAACACAAAATAAACAATAATATAAACTATTTTAAAAATATAGA
>JBJEFR010000021.1:0-10794 GCA_051874255.1 Anaeroplasmataceae bacterium | reverse complement strand
TTATAAATAGAAAAAGGCACCTATAAAAAGTACCTTTTGTCATCACTCTGAAATGTAGAATTTAGATAAATTCTACATTTTTTATAAATTATTTATAAATATATTGGTTAATAATAGCCTCAAGCATTTCTTGGCGACCAGATTCATTTACAATTTGGTCGTGCTCATAAGCATACTTACTAAGTTCTTCAAAGCTGGTTTCATTATTAACTATCTTCGCACCTATACCTTCCTTATATGAAGCATATCTCTTATCCTTGAAATCCTCAAGAACCTTATCCTCATATAATTTAGCAGCAACCTTTAAGCCCTTAGCGAAGGTATCCATTCCTGCAATATATCCTAAAATAATATCCTCAGTTTCAAAGGAACCACGTCTTACCTTAGCATCAAAGTTAAGTCCTCCACTATGTAAACCACCATTTAAAATAACCTCATACATAGCTAATACAGTATCATATACATTAGTTGGGAACTTATCAGTATCCCATCCAAGTAGGGTATCTCCTTGGTTAGCATCAACAGATCCTAAAACTCCATTTATTCTTGCGATATTAAGCTCATGCTCAAATGTATGAGCAGCTAGGGTTGCATGATTAGCTTCAATATTTATTTTAAATGAATCCTCTAAATGATATTTTCTTAAGAAGCCTAAAACCGTTTGAGTATCAAAATCATATTGATGCTTAGTTGGCTCCTTTGGCTTTGGCTCAATTAATAATTGACCAGTAAAACCAATTTTTTTAGCATAATCACGAGCCATTGTTAAAAATCTAGCAAAATTATCAAGCTCTAAATCGGTTTTAGTGTTAAGAAGTGTTTCATATCCTTCTCTTCCACCCCAGAAAACATAATTTTCTCCACCAAGCTTTTTAGTTATTTCCATAGCCTTAGCAACACAAGCAGCGCTGTATGCAAATACATTAGCATTTGGTGATGTTGAAGCTCCATGAACAAAACGCTTATTACCAAACATATTACTTGTACCCCATAAGCATTTGATATTTGTCTCCTTCATACGCTCTAAGATATAATCAGAAATTTCATCTAAAGCCTTATGGAACTCCTCTAAGGTATCACATTCATAGGCAATGTCAACATCATGGAAGCAAAAATATTCTATTCCTAACTTTTGCATAAGCTCAAATCCAGCGTCAACCTTATTTTTAGCCATTTTCATTTTATCCTTACATACCCAAGGACGAGTTGAGGTATTTTCTCCGAACTGATCAGCACCACTTGCACCTAAGGTATGCCACCAGCTCATAGCAAATTTTAAATAATCCTTCATTTTTACTCCTAATATAATCTCTTCAGGATTATATTGCTTAAAAGCGAATGGATTTGTTGATTTAGGTCCTTCATATTTGATTTTTTTACATTTAAAGTAGTTCTTCATTTTATTTAATCCTTTCTGTCATTTCATATATTATTTTATTTTGTAGGTAACACATTTTATATACCTCAAAATACTTATTATAAATATCTACATCATCCTTATTAGGAGTGAATGTATCTTTAATAGTTATTATTTTCATGCAGGCTTCTTCAATAGTGCCATACTCGTTATTAGCCTTCATAGCTAATATTGCAACTCCTAGTGCCGGCCCTTCTGAAGAATTTATCCTTGAAATATCCTTATTTATCATAGATGCAAGTATTCTACACCATTTAGGATTCTTAGCTCCTCCACCATTAACTAAAACCTTATTAATAGGAAAATCTATTAGCTCATAGCAATCCTTCATAGAATAGCTTATTCCCTCTATTACACTACGTGTCATATAATCAATTGTTGTATTACTTCTAATACCTATAAATGAGCCCGTTGCGATTGTATTTAAATGAGGAGTTCTTTCTCCCAAAAGATAAGGTAGAAAGATTAGTCCATTAGATCCTGCCGGAACCTGATCCATATTCTTTGTCAAATAGTCATAAACATTTTCATTATTCTCTAAAGCCTCTTTAGCTAAACCAGAACATATATTTTCTTTATACCATTTTAGTGAATTACCACATCCATTAGTAACACCCATCATATGAAAGGTATTTTTAATAGCATGATGAAAATATTGAATATTAGAATTTTTCATCTCTAGCTTATTTACAGGAGCAAAAACAACACCACTTGATCCGAGTGCTATACTTAAATCTCCCTCTTTTATTATTCCATTTCCAATAGCTCCGGCAGCCTGATCTCCAGCTCCTCCAACCACAAATGTATCACTATTTAATAGAGTTATACCATCCTTCATATAGCCACTAATCTCATCAGATGAAATAATTTTAGGTAAAATATTAGGATTAATATCAAAATAATCTAATATTTCCTTACTAAAGCATTCATTCTTTAAATCCATCATTTGCATACCAGATGCATCACTATATTCGGTTTTAAACTCATTTGTAAGCATGTATCTTATGTAATCCTTTGGTAACATAATCTTGCTTATTTTATTATAGATATCCTTCTTATTATTTTTTATCCATAGTAGCTTCGCAAGAGTAAAGGCTGGCATAGGATAATTTCCTGTTATCTCTCTTATTTTTTCACTACCAAATTTACTTATTTCTAATACCTCTTTATCCGTTCTATTATCACACCAAATAATAGCATTATCAAGCACATTGTCATCCTTATCAAGCATTACAAGTCCATGCATTTGGCCAGATAAACCTATTCCTTTTATATCCTTAGGATCAACAGATGATGCGATATCATTAATTGATTTTATGACAGCATTTAACCAATCACGAGGATTTTGTTCAGCATAACCATTTTTTAATACAATTATGTCATACTCATAGCTACTACTTGTAATAACATTTCCTACATTATCAAATAAAACTGATTTTGTAGATGAGGTACCTATATCTATACCAATATAATAATTCACATAAATCACCAACTTATAATACCATTATAACAAAAAAGAAAGGTAGAGCCTACCTTTCTTTCTTAAATCCATACAAAAGTTATATTATTAAATATTTTTGTTTATTTCATCAGTCATAATTAAACTTATATTTTTAAGCATATAATACGCTTCCTCTAATAAATCTATATATTCACCTAGAAAAGGAATATCAGCTAATTCCTTCTTTATTTCTAATAGCTCCTTATTATACTCCTTAGAGGCATTTACTTTATTATAATAATCACTATTTACCTTTTTCTTTTGGATTTCCTTTAGTCTATTAAATTTTTCTTGTATAAGAGGATTACTATCAATAATACCTTCTAGCTCATGAAGCCTTTTAATATTAGGTAAATCATTAATACTTTTAATAAGATTATCCTTTATTTCATCTATATTATAGAACATATTCTCCAATAATAAACCAAGTTTTAGCCTCAGTTACACGTACATTAATAATCTTACCAATTAGATTTTTATCAGTTGATTGGAAATGACATAATTTATTATGCTCTGTGTATCCACACATCATATTATTTCCATTCTTACTTTCTCCATCAACCAAAACCTTAACGATTTTTCCTACAAATCTTTGATTTCCTTCTAAATAATACTTATTAACTAAAGCATTTAATCTTTGTAATCTATCTTCCTTTTCCTCCATTGGAGTTGAATCCTCCATTGAAGCAGCTGGTGTACCTTCACGCTTAGAATATATAAATGTATAGGCACCTTCATATTTAACCTCATTCACAAGCTTTAAAGTATTTTGAAATTCTTCTTCCGTTTCATTAGGGAATCCAACAATTATATCAGTTGTAATAGATATTCCTGGTACCCTAGTCTTAAGCTTATTTACAATGTCCATATATTGTTCATAGGTATATTTACGATTCATCTTCTTTAATATGTTATTATCACCTGATTGAACAGGTAAGTGAAGACTTGGCATTACAGAAGGACAATTAGCCATTGCGTCAATAGTCTTATCATCAAAATCACGTGGATGAGAGGTTGTATAGCGAATACGCTTAATACCTGTTTTATCTAAATCAACAAGTAAATCACCAAATGTATAATCACTACCTAAATCCTTACCATAAGCATTAACATTTTGTCCTAAAAGAGTAATCTCACTATATCCAGCCTTAACAAGCTCATTAACCTCATTAATGATATCCTCTTTAGCTCTACTTCTTTCCTTACCTCTTGTGTATGGAACAATACAATATGTACAAAACTCATCACAACCATACATAATATTAACCCAAGCCTTATGCTTAGAAGCTCTCACCTTAGGAGCGTCCTCTAAAATATTTCCTTGGGTAGATAAAACCTCAATAACCTTACTTTTTGACATATATGCTTCATATAATAATTTAGGTAAATTTCCAATATTATGAGTACCAAATATTATATCAATATGAGGATATTTTTCTAATATTTTTTGAGTTGCGTTTTCTTCCTGTGGCATACACCCTGAAATTCCTATAATCATATTAGGATTTTCTCTTTTAACACCCTTTAAAAGCCCTAAAACACCCCAAATACGATTCTCAGCATTTTCTCTTATAGCACAGGTATTTAATATTACAACATCAGCGCTATATTCCTCTTTAGATAGCTTATATCCAAGCTCCTCTAAAATACCGCACATTACCTCACTATCAGCCTCATTACCTTGGCATCCATATGTAAAAACATGGTATGTTTTTCCTTCTCCAATACCTTTATATTTATCCATTAAACTATAAGCTACTCTTAATGTTTCTTCTTTTTTTCTATTTCTAGCTTCCTTTAAATTAGGTACACTTAGTTCAATTTTTTTCATACAAATCACTATTTACCTTTCTTTTATTATATATAATAAAACCTAGAGTTATTATATTATTTTTACATCTTTTTTATTATATATTATTATCAATAAAAAGACAAGAAATCGTTTTGTATATAGTGAAATAAAAATATCTTAATCTATATTTTTTAAACAAAATACTATATCAAAATTAAAACTTATTTTATATTCTAATTTATATTTAATTATATGAATATCTTTATTAACATTAATTATTTTTTCTTCTCTATAATTTAAAAACTGTTCAGTATAATTATCTCTTTTTTCAAATACATCAACATATAATATATCTTGTTCTATAGAAATTCTTTTTAAAAAATTTAAAAATAGAGATATATTAGATAATACATAATCATTTAAAATATACTGATTTTTGTATTCAGAATCTCCTTCATAAAGATTCATATTTCTTTTTTCTAAGGTTAAAAATAAAGAAGTTTCATTATCTAAAATTGGATATTTAGTTAAAATTATTGGAAAAGCTTCCGAGTTAATATCATATACCATTTTATCCTTTACTCCCATATGAATTTTTTATTTTATACATTATATAAAATATTAATTAAAATAATCATCATTTAAATTATAATAGGTATCAGTTCTTTTTAAAAAATCGCTAATATTATCATCTAAATGAAATGATGTTTTTTGTATTATTTCCTCTTCTATATCAGAAAATTTAACATCTAGGACATAATTTAGTGAATACTTATTTTTTAACTCAGTTAATATTTCTATTTTATCTAGTAATAAGGATAATACCTCATTTAAAAATAGACATAATTGAAAATCATCTTCCTCTGTACTTACTCTTTTAAGTCCATAGTAAAGACAATCCTCTTTAATTCCAGGCTCTACACCTATTAAAGATATTAGCATTTCTAATTCATCATCATTTAACGCATATGTATATATTTTAAAGCAAGCTCTAACTGTTCTCATATCATTATCCTCTAAATATTATTAAAGATGGAGAAATCTCCATCTTAAATAGTCTTAACTATAAGCTTAATTGCTGTTCTTTCTTCTCCATCAATCATAATATCTGAGAAGGCAGGAACAACATTTAAATCATGTCCCATCGGTGCAACATAGCCTCTGGCAATACAAATCGCTTTTATAGCTTGATTAAGTGCTCCTGCACCTATGGCTTGAATTTCGACTAAGTTTTTAGTTTTAAATAAATTTGCTAGGGCACCTGCAACACTTGCAGGCTTTGATTTACTTGATACCTTTAATGTTTCCATATATATTCTCTCCTTTACTAATATATATGAATTATTAAAGGATTTATTCTATTATTTTTATTCTTGAAATAGAATTTTTATAAGAATTAAAATCTAAAATTACGGCATTGAATTGGGTTTTTCCACTATCTAAGGTTTTACAAGGCTCATAAACCCCACTTCTAAACCTTTCAATAATAGTTTCTTTATTATCTCCAAGAATTCCTTCATAAGGACCTGTCATTCCAATATCAGTAACATATAATGTTCCATTTGGTAGTATTCGTTCATCTGCAGTAGGAACATGAGTGTGGGTTCCAACTACAGCACTAACCTTTCCGTCAAAATCATATCCAAAGGCAATTTTCTCACTAGTAGCTTCGGCATGAAAATCAACAATAATATAATCTGATTTATCCTTAACTATATTATATATTTTATCCATAGTCTTAAAAGGACAATCAAGTGACATATTATTCATATATATTCTTCCAAGCAAGTTAACAATGGTAATCTTTCTATCATTGTAATTAAGGGTCATATATCCTTTACCAAATTCAGTTGTCAAATTTGCAGGTCTCACAATTTTACTATCATTTATATATTCCTTTATTTGACGTTGTGAGAAGGTATGATTTCCCATAGTTAAGGCAAATATTCCAAGCTTCATTAATCTTAAGTAATGTTCTTTATTTAATCCTCTTCCATGAGTTACATTTTCAGCATTGGCAATTACTAGATTTATTTTATTATCATTTTTAATTTTATTAAGATTTTTTTCTAAAAATTCTAGGCCTTTACTACCTACAATATCTCCAATATACAAAATTCTCATTATTTTCCCTCTATAAGTGAAGAATAATACCTTGAATATACTAATCTATACTTATGTCTTTCTTTTATATTTAAAAATAAAGAGGAATAACACAATGTTATTCCTCAATAATTACTTAGCAGTATCAACAGCACGAGACTCTCTTATTACAGTAACCTTAATTGTACCAGGATATGAAAGCTTATCTTCAATTTCCTCCTTGATTTTTCTTGCGATTTGAATAATAGCAAGATCATCAACCTCATCTGGTTTAACCATAACACGAACCTCACGTCCGGCTTGAATAGCAAATGCTTCTGATACACCCTTAATACTCTTAGAAATAGTCTCTAAATCCTCAAGACGCTTTGTATAATTTTCTAAAGAATCACTACGAGCACCTGGTCTAGCACTTGATAATGCATCTGCAGCTGCAACTAATACAGCAATAACACTCTTTGGTGCGACATCCTCATGGTGACTTGCGATTGCATCAATGACCTCTTTAGGCTCATGATATTTTTGTGCAAGCTCAACACCAATCTCAACGTGGCTTCCCTCAACCTCATGATCTACAGCCTTACCAATATCATGTAGTAATCCTGCACGTCTTGCTAAAACTTCATTTTCACCTAATTCAGCTGCAAGCTTTCCTGCTAAAAATGCTGTTTCAAGTGAATGGTTAAGGACATTTTGTCCAAATGATGTACGATAATATAATCTACCGATTAAACGTACTAGATCTGGATGTAATTTTCCGATTCCAGCCTTAAATACAGCTTCTTCTCCTCGTTCACGGATATCCATTTCTATTTCATTCTTACATCTTTCAACAACCTCTTCAATTCTTGCTGGATGGATACGACCATCACTTACAAGCATTTCAAGAGATTTCTTTGCTATCTCACGACGAACAGGATCAAAGCTTGATACAACGACTGCTTCTGGAGTATCATCAATAATTAAATCAACACCAGTTAGAGTTTCAATAGCCTTAATGTTACGACCCTCACGACCGATAATTCGTCCCTTCATTTCGTCAACTGGTAAAGACACAACAGTTACAGTTGATTCTGAAACTGTCTCTCCAGCATACTTTTGTATAGCAACTGATAAAATATTCTTTGCCTTGTTTCTGACTTCAAGTTTGGCTTTTTCTTCCTCTTCCTTAATATATGTTGCAATCTCTGTTGATAGATCCTCTTTAACACGATCCATAACAATCTTAGCTGCTTCCTCCTTAGAAAGTCCTGAAATCTCAACAAGTTTTAGTTCCTGTTGCTTTAATACTTCCTCTACTTTGTTATTTAGTTGTTCTAATTCAATTTTCTTTTCATCTAACTTCGATTCTTTTACATTTAATATCTCTTCACGACGATCTAAATTTGAACTACGTCTATCTAAAGAATCCTCACGTTGGTTAATTTTAGATTCAAGCTCAACTACAACGCTCTTTCTTTCTCTAATATCCTTTTCAGCATCTTGTCTTAGAATAAAGATTTCTTGCTTTGCTTCAGCAATAGATTCTCTTTTGATGCGGTCAGCTTCTGCATTTGCACTTTCAATAAGCTTTTCAGCTGTTTCCTTTCCTTGAATAAAAGAATTCTCATCAGCTTTTCTTTTAAGTTTGCGACCAAAATAAACACCAACTGCCCCACCGATAGCTAAACAACAAATAGAAGATACAATAATTCCTACTATAAGCCCTACATTAGACACTAGGAACATTCTTACACCTCCACTTTTGTTTATTAATTTTTCAAACATAATTTATAATGAATGTTATTTTTACTTACAATTACATTTAAAATCCAATAAAATTATACCTTAGAAAAGCGCTTTAGTCAATGAAATATACTGATTTAAGTAATTTTAGTTAATGATAAACTTGAAATGGACTACATTTTGTATTAAAATTACAATATATACAAAATGAGGTTTTAGAAATGTCAAAGAAAGATAAAATAGTTAAAGTAGCTTGGAGAAAATGGGTAATATTAGGTTCATTCCTATTATTATTTATAGGATGTGTAATAGCTACATACATAATACAATATAATACTACAAAGGTTGTTCCTTTTAGTTCTGATAGCCTAACTAAAATATCAAGTACAAGTCAAATAACAGATTTTGAATTTGATGTTTATTGTAAGGAATATAATACTCCAGCATCAGGAAATAAAAAAACTATGAAATTCAGTGCTTCAATAGATAAAGCAATTGAAAACTATGAATTCTCTTCTATAAAGTATACTGTAGCAATGGGTGATGAGCATTGGACTAAAAACTATGTTTCTAGTTCAGCAACAACAATCAGTTCCTCAAAGTTCACTTCTACATCAAATGCAATAACTGATAAAACATGTACAATATCAGACTTCCAATATACATATCCAGTAAGAAAGCTTTTATTTATTAAAATTGATAAGCCAACTGTATATGTAAAGTTAACTTATGATAAAAAGAAGGTTGCAACCCAAAAAACTGAAAGCATTAGTTACCTACTTGAGTATTCATATGATGAATATTTCCGTTCAGGTGTAACTATTCTTGGATAATTAAAAGCCGTATAGGCTTTTTATTTTAGGAGATTACTATGGAAACTAAAGAATTTTTAGAATTCAGCAAAAAAAATAGAGAAGATTTTTTAAATATATTATCTTCTACTAAAGAAAAAAACATGGAATTTATAGCAAGAAATGAAGTATTCTTTTACATTAATGAAATATATAAGGAATATCTAGCATTCTTGCATAAATTATACGATAATTATACTAATAATAATGATATCAGCGTACCATTTAATGATATTATTTATGATTTTATTGATTCTATGAAAACTCAATGTGATGATCCCAAATTTATTACTAAAGATGAATACACCAATCATGTATGCTGTGTTGAATATAATATGATTATTAATATTCACAAGTTTTCCTATGAATTATTTAGTCTCAATCATATTCTTAATGAAAAAGATTTTTTCCATGGTGATTCACTAACCTATTTATTAGAGGAAAATAAAATAACCATCAAAGAATTTCGTGAAGAATCATATTATGATATAGATAATTTTAATCATATAGATTTAAAAGAAGATATAAACTACATTATAAATACTACTATGATTGATATTTATATGCTTACCGTTCTAAGCGATGTATGTGAAATTAAAGATTATGATGATATATTTAATCTTACATATGCATTCAATAGTAAGAAACTTTTATCAACAACCTTATATAGATACCTTTTAACTATGGAAGATGCCATAAAAATGAAAAAATCCTATGTAAAAGGCTTCCTATATATTTTCTTTATAGTAATAATTATATTAGTAATAGCGATTTTCTTTGCATACAATATTATAAAATAAAACCTCAGGACTAATTCCTGAGGTTTATTATTTTACATATTAAAAGCTTGTCTAACTTTAGTTTCTATTTCCTCAAGGACGTTAGGGTTAGCCTTCAAATATTCCTTAACCTTATCTCTTCCTTGACCTATTTTTTCACCATTATAGCTATACCAAGCTCCAGATTTTGAAACAATATCTAATTCGGCTGCGCAGTCTAATACTTCTCCAATATGACTTATTCCTTCACCATACATAATTTCAACCTCACAAGATCTAAATGGTGGGGCAACCTTATTCTTTACAACCTTAATATTAGTTCTATTTCCTACAGCTGATGTACCATCCTTAAGCTGTTCACCTCTTCTAATTTCAAGTCTTACAGAGGCAAAGAATTTAAGGGCACGTCCACCTGTTGTTGTTTCAGGATTTCCAAACATAACTCCAACCTTTTCACGGATTTGGTTAATAAAAATAGCTACACAATTTGTTTTACTAATAACTCCTGATAGCTTACGCATAGCCTGAGACATTAATCTTGCATGCAATCCAACCATAGATTGTCCCATTTCTCCATTAAGCTCAGCCTCTGGTACTAACGCTGCAACTGAGTCAATAACAATTAT
>JBJEFR010000020.1:0-10874 GCA_051874255.1 Anaeroplasmataceae bacterium | reverse complement strand
TATAAATAGAAAAAGGCACCTATAAAAAGTACCTTTTGTCATCACTCTGAAATGAAACAATATATATTGTTTCATTCTTTAATCTTAAAATTACTAGTTCTAATTAGATATTGACTTTATATAATTATAAATAGCTTCAACTGTATTTTCAATACCAACTGAGCTATCAATAAGTAAATCATAGTTTTGATAATCACCAAAAGATTGTCCTGAAATATTTTTATAATATTTAGCTCTTGCTTCATCTGAACGATGAATATTCTTTTTAGCTTCAGAAGCATTATCGCCATATACCTGCATAATATGCTCAATACGATAATCCAATGGAGCATAAATGAAAATTCTAACCAAATTCTTATAATCACGTAAAACATAATCAGCGGCCCTACCAACAATAATACAGCTTCCTTGATCGGCTATTTTTTTAATAACCTTATCTTGAGCGATAATAGCTTGCTGTACAACATTTGAACTTAAATAAAGACTATGCATTAAGGCAGGAGCATCAGTATTAATATCCGAAATAAACTCTTTGCTAAGCCCACTTTCCATAGCTGCAAGCGCCGTCATTTCTTTATAATAAAAAGGAATAGCTAGCTTTTCAGAAAGTAATTTTCCTATTTGCTTACCAGCTGAGCCATGCTCTCTACTAATTGTAATTATTACACCAGGCTTTGAAGGCTTTAAAATAACTTCATCATCATTCTCCTCTTGTGTTGTTTTCAAGGTTCTTATAAACATTATTGTTAGAATTGTTGCTACAGTCATACCAATAAAATCTGCAATTGGTGCTGCAAATAAGATTCCCTCTATTCCAAAGAAAATAGGTAAGATTAAAATTAATGGAATAAAGCAAATAATATCTCTAATCATAGATGAAATAATTGCCTGTAATGGCTTACCAACTGCTTGAAAGAAAATGGAAGTCATTTTTATAATACAAGTAAATGTAACTAGACTAAGGAATATACGGAAGGTTTTTTCAGCAAAAACCCAATAATCCTCTGGGTTTGGTATATTTGTTGGGTTTCCAAAAATACCAACAACAGCATGTGGAATTGTTTCAAACAATATAGTAAAAAATAATCCTATTACAATTGTACAGATTAAAATTGATTTATATAATTGTTTAACTCTACTATAATTCTTTGCTCCAATATTATAACCAATAATAGGCTGACAACCTAAAACAATACCTACAACTATATTTATTACCACTGTAAAAACCTTGCTTTCTATACCAATAATAGCAATAGGTATATCAACTCCATAATGTGACATTGCCCCGTATTTAGCTAGCATAATATTGCAAACCAATGAGATAATAACAATTGTAATTTGGGTAATAAATGATGAAACACCCAGTTTTAAAGCGCCTGAAAATGCTTTAAAGCATGGAATAAAGCTTTTTATAGTAAGCTTAAATGTTTTAGTATGAAAAAAATAAATAAAGCTAATTCCAAAAGAAACAACCTGCCCAATAACAGTAGCAAGTGCAGCCCCTTTCATCCCCAAGTGTAAACCAAAAATAAATATAGGGTCTAAAATAATATTAATAATAGCTCCAATAGCCATTGATGCCATAGACCAAGATGGACTTCCATCAGCACGAATAACCGCATTCATCATATTAGAAAGCATATATATTGGAAAAAATGCCAAAATGATATTAAAATATTCTACTGCCATATCAATGCTGTTTTCAGATGCTCCAAAAAGCGTCAAAAGCTGTTTTTTTATTGGAAAAAACACAGCCATAAGAATAATACTAGCCAAAAGCGTAATCATCATTCCTGTTCCAATCGCCTTATGTGCAGACTCAGTATCCTTTTTACCTTGACAAATATTTAAATATGCAGCACATCCATCACCAAAGCACCAAGCAAAAGCCTGAGCAATAATAAAAATAGGAAATACAACACCAGTTGCCGCATTTCCAAGGGTGCTTAATTCACTGTTACCTATAAAAATTTGATCAATGATATTGTAAAGTGCACTAACTAATAGCGATAGCACACATGGAACCGAAAATTTAACCATTAATTTCCCTATCTTTTCTGTTCCTAAGAATTGACTTTTTTCTTGATTCATATAATTTCTCCTTAAATAATTATTTTTAGAGTCTTTATTAAAGAAAAAGCTACCTGAAAACTTCGAAAAAAAAGAGCATAGAATTGTCGCAATTCTACGCTCTTTTGCTGTTCGACTCAATCATTTTAAACAAAAACATCAATTTTGTCAATAATAAAAATCTTCTTAATTATTAGATTTTTTTAAAATGACTAACTTAATTTTGATATCCAACATTACCATCATCACATGCTAATAAATACTTACCTTGATCAAAATATCCAATAAAATACCAATAATAATACTCAAATGAATAACCCATATCTGATGAGCAATCTGAATAACTACCAAAATTTGCGCCTATTATTTTACCAATCATCGGTGCAATGCTTGAGTTCTTATTTGGACTTGTCCAATATAAATTACCTGAGCTGTAACAATTTTTAACTTCACCGTCAGCATGGTTTTCTCCTACAATACCACCAATTCTACCATTATATGATATATGATGATATTCTATAGAAATACTCATGCAATAGCTTAACTCAACTATACCATGGTTGAAACCACAAACACCGCCAGCTAGATGTGAAACATCTAAAGTCGCATTACTACTATCGCTATAATAAATGTATCCAGAATTCTCTCCACAAATATCTCCAACAAACACATAAGGTAATTCTAAATTTATTTTACTATTATATGTATCACAATTATTAATATCTCCAGCATTATATCCACATACTACACCTATATTCATTCGGTTTGAATTCTCTGATAAAGTTGTAGAAATGCTTGCATATTTAAATTTTATATTCTTCATGACACCACCATTATAGTTAACAAATCCATATCTATTTCCTGAAGTCGAAGCATTAAGCTTTAAATCATAAATATATTTATAATTTCCATTAATTTCTCCAAAGAAATAATCAATTGGAGTCCAATCTCCCGATAAATAAATATTATTATTTAACTTATAATATGATGTGGTAGAATATCTTATATTATTTAAATGTCTCTGACATTTAATTTGAAAAGGATTACTTGATGTTCCACTACCAGCAAAAAAGTAATTATGGACAGTTTGACCATTTACATATAAACAATTAGTATAATTACTAAATGTTACGTCTTCAAAGGTAATAGAAACAACATAGATATATGTATAACCGTTACTATTTCCTAAATATGATGTAATATCAATTGTATCTGATGGGTTGTCTACAGTAATATACTGATTTCCATTAGTACTATTATATATTCTGAATTTGATTGCATCACAATTATTATCTAATGCATCATATGTTAGCGTAACTGTATCACTATTTGTTATACTAAACGTTAATTCACTATTATATCCAACAGTTATTGTAAGCATAAATTCTGGGGCTATTGTTGGATAAAGTGAAATATCATATCCAACATTTGTAGAAGAATAAATATATAATTCTCCAGCTGAATAATCATATTTACTTCCACCGCCAGTAACAATAGGTGTTTCACAAACAACAATTGCACCATTTGCATATACAGCAAATTCAATATCATATGTATTATTACGTGGTAATATAATATTTGTAGTAGTATACATATTTCCATCAATTAACCATCTATATTGGCTTTCATTAATTGTAAGCTTAGATGTAATTGAAGAATCGCTATTTGAATATACAATGTAGCATTTTTGATTTGCAGCTAAAGTAAATGTTCTTATATATGATGTAGAAGTTGATGTTACTGAGCCTAATAATGATCCATTTTGATTATAAACATATACTCTTCTTGCACTAGAAAAATTAATACTTAGCTTAAATGATAGACTATCATCATAAGGATTTATAAACTGTTGAACTATGTTTGCTTGATTAACTGTATAGCTTTGATTTAATTGCATTTCTCCTGGTTCTATAAAATTAATAGAAACATAGGTACTGTTTAATGAATTATTATTAATAATAATCCTTTTTTCTACACTAGCCTGTAAATAAACATAGTAATTATTAGAAGAAATATAATTTACATTTGAAAGTGAAATATTTGAGTTATTAGTTTTAATAATATAATATCCTGATGTACTTGCCTTAACCTTTCTTACGCAAGTATCATTTCCATAAACTAAAATTGTATTACTTCCAACATCTAGAGTGTCCATAAGTATAAATGATACAACTATATTTGCACTTATTGGACTAGATGCAATAATCAAATATGATTCTCCCTTTTCATATCTATAAGAAAGTTCATCTTCACCACTAGAAACAAGATTAACTCCACCATCTGCATTATACTTAAATAATTCAATTTTACAACCATTTGCAACAAAGCTTCTTGTTCCACTTTCAGATGGAATAAATACAAAAGACTCTCCACAATTAAAATTTGAGACTGTTGAAAATCCATCGTATAAAGGAGTTGAATCTTGAACATATGATCCATACACTAAAGAATTAACAATTAAATTTGTAAAATCATCATTAAATGGCTCAAGATTATGAACAACACCTGGTTGATTAGAAATAGCTCTATTATAAGAAAAATCATCATTATCAAAAATCTTCACATATCGCTTAAATCCATTATATGATATCCCATCGGAGAATCCTAATCCTAATTGAGAGTTCGTATCAATAAATAAATCATCCATAAGGACAAATTCATCATTAATAACATTAAACAAATTTAATACTTTATCAACCTCTTCATATGTAATTTTTCCTTCTAGATTAGAATTAATATTTGAAAATACAGCATCAAAAATATCAAAACCAAAATCATTTAACAATTCTGCAAATCCATTCACAAAGTTTAATGCTGTTGATGTTAATTCTGGTGCACTATCAATGAAATTAATTACTGAATTAATTAAATCCATATAATCAGAAATCAATGCATTATACTCTTCATATGAAGGATTATTTTCGATATCCAAAATCATTGTTCTTACAAAATCAATAGACGCCATCGCACCTAGTGCAACAACATTTACATTCGCATCAGCTGTGTAAGCATCATTCCATGCATCTCTTATACTTTTAGCTTCTAAATCATCTAAAATACTTTTTACTCCATTATTTTTTATATTATAATACTCATCTGTATAATCCATTAATCCAAGAACAATATCTAAATCTCCTAATGCAGAACCACTATATGGTGATCCCATACTATAAATAGATGCCACGTTATAAATATGCTCTGTTGCATACATAATATTAGTCAATCCACCTCTACTATGACCAACCAAATTAAGTCTAGGTAAAATTCCTGTTAGGTTTTTATATTGAAGAGAAATATTATCCATTAAATAATGGAACTCATTATAAACTTCTTCATTAGACTCATCAGGAATATCACTATCATAAACAATTAAAATATGATTATCAACATTATCTATAATATCAGTTGTTATACCTTCAACATTGTTATTCTTATAATCATCCATAGAATATTTATGTAGCTCAAAATCATAACTAAATCCACTTGTGTTATCTATTGTTATACAATCTGCTACATAAACATCTAGTTTTCCTTGAAGTTTATCAAACATTTTAGCAATAATAGAGGCTGAATTATAAGAGATAAAATCTTTGTTATCGACTCCTCTTTCATTACTAAAATAACTTGCTGATGAACCTAAGCCATGTGTTAATACTGTTATTGTAGGACTTATATTTTCATAATCACTATAATCCTCACAACCTGAAAAATAATCATCATTATTCGAATTATAAATCTTAGTTTGTTTATGAAGACTAGCTATCGAACTAGTTTCACTGGCATAAACATTTGTGCTAGTAAAAACAAATAATAATCCTACGAATATAAATAATACTGCCAAAATCTTAGTTTTTAAAAATTTCATATTTTCTCCCTAAATTTTTAATTTTTTTTTTACAACTAAAATACTGCAAATTACTTCTTATACTTCATTCCATCCTGCATATAAAACAATTTCACTATCACCACCCATATTTATTTTGTCATTTTCAAAATCCCATAAGCTTGTACACTTACTATCCTTATACCACCCAGTAAAAATATAATTTTCACGATTTGGAGTAGGTGGCATATGTTGAATACTACTATCATTTTGATAGTAGTCAATATAATAATACTTTTCATTATAATTATAATTATAAATAACATTAGCCTTTTTAATTTGGGATTCATAGGAAGTATTAATTTGGATAAATTCATCATATTCATTACTTGGAACATAAACCATAGTTTTATTTTGTAAGGATAATAACGATAAATCTAATACCTCTCCACAATAAAACAGCTTACTAACTACGGATGCATTTTGAAGATAATTATTAGAAAAGCTTGTAATAGAAGATGGACAGTATAAGCTAATATCATGTCCATAAGATGTAGCAGAAAAAAATCCATTTCCACCGAAGCCTAATCCTGATGAAAATCCAAGCCTTGTAACCTTATACTCTCTTGCAAAATAAGGAATATAAAAATATTCATCTTCGTTAGAAAGTGAAATAATATTTCCTACAGCACAGTTTGTATCATCAATTGCCTTATAATAGAAATAATCATCTTGAAAATTAATCCATTTTTCATCTAATTTACATCCACTTAAAAACATCAAAAAAATTAAAATTAAAAGTAATAACTTCTTCATACCAACCCTTCACCTCCTAATATTTCTTAATAATATCCACTGGTTTTTTCTTTGCT
Source organism: Anaeroplasmataceae bacterium (assembly GCA_051874255.1). Classification (GTDB taxonomy): domain Bacteria; phylum Bacillota_I; class Bacilli_A; order Acholeplasmatales; family Anaeroplasmataceae; genus UBA3206. The sequence goes on along the minus strand of JBJEFR010000020.1, from coordinate 4,109 downwards.
AAAAAAATTAATGGTATTGAACTTATAAATATTATTATAATACCTGCACCTAAAATAGATAAATAAGTAAAAAAATCAACACTAAAATAGGTAATCCATACATTAGATATTTCTTGTAATAGCTTATTAACTATATATACAATTAAATAAATTAAACCTATGCTTAAAACAAACGCAACAATAATCATAAATGCAATTGAAAACAAATAAATAATTGATATTTCCTTTGATTTAAAGCCTATACCCATTAATATTCCTATTTCCTTTTCTTTATCTTTAATCTTTATTAAAACTAAGTTAATAATAGATATTATAGTAATTATAGTTAAAACAATTAAAACAACTACAAAGAATAAAAGCATAGGTCTTAATATATTATTTATATCATATATTGATGTTGCAACACTACCACATACTAAAATATTTTGTCTACTTAATTCTTCTAATAATTTAGTCTTATTAGATATTTTATTATATAAAATTTCATCCACTTTATTTTTTAGTAGAGTTTCATTAGTATATCCAAAACGATCAAAAGCTCCATAAATTGAATAGGTCTTATCAAGGGAAATATCCGATGTTACTCCAACAATTTTTAAATTCATTACTTCTACATTTCTATCATCATAATATTCCACACTTATTTCTTTACCAATATTTAATAACTGATTTTCATAGGGATTCTCGTTTTCTATTCCTAAAAAATATTGATATATAAAGTTCTCCCAATTTAATTTTGTTCCAAAAACTAAATCATATAGATCTTGTGAAATAATTATTTCATTATCTTTTAAAGGATTTTTAGTAGTATCTTTATATAATCCAGAGTTATCAAAATAATTCCCACTATAATTTTTAAAAATAGATAATGAATTCATTTTGACAGTATAATTAGTTTCAGTAATTGAAATTTCTTTTTCTTCATTTGTATTTATATATTTACTATCTACACCTAATTCCATATTTAAAAAAGTATTCTTGGTAGTATATAAAATATCATACTCGTAATCCTTTTTTGCAGAAATATATGCATTAAATAAAGCATGACTACTAAAATCATCCTCTATATCTTCTTTTTCATTTCCACGATCATCAAAATGATCTTTATAATCGGTTTTTATTACCCCAGCTATCTTAAATAATAATGTGCTATTATAAATAACCTCTTTATCTATTAATTCATTGTAATTTGAATACTCTAAATGAGAATAATGATTACTTAAATTTATTTTAATGTCTACATAGTAATCTGTAATATATGCATATCCTGGCTCTAAATCCTTTTTAACATAGAATTCTTTTTCTTCAAGTTCATCATTTATTGTAAATATTACACCATGATTTGATTTATAACCCTTACGATATAACTTCTCATCTAATATATTTTCTACTTCTTTATTAAAATAACCTTTATTATAAGTTTGAAGTTCATTATTTGATGCAGATTTAACAACATAGATAGTATCAGAATTAATAGATTTACTTATTGCCTTTTCGGGATTATAAGTAATACATATTTGCATAATACAGGTTAAAAATAAAGATAAAAATAATAATGCAAATGATATAAACGTTTTAAATTTATGAGTCACTAAATTCTCAAAGCCTAGCTTAATCTTATATCTAAATGAAATCTTATTATCACTTTCTATACTTACCATAGGCTCTATTTTTTTACTATATAATGTATCAGATATTATTGAGCCATCTTTAATTTTTATAATTCTATCACCATATTTAGTTGCCATTTCCTCATTATGTGAAATAACAATTACAATCTTATCTTGTGATATTTTCTTTAATAATTTAAAAATCTCTTCACTTGTTTTACTATCTAAATTTCCAGTTGGCTCATCACATAAAAGAATACTTGAGTTTTTTGCTAAAGCACGTGCAATTGCGACTCTTTGCTTTTGTCCACCAGATAGTTCTTCAATTCTTCTTTTTTCATATCCAATTAAATCAACAGCTTCAAGTACTTCTATAACTTTTCTTTTTAGATTCTTATTATTTCTTTCTTTTATTGCAAGCGCAATATTATCAAAAACGCTTAAATGCTTTATAAGATTATATTCTTGAAATACAAACCCTACATAGTTTTGTCGATATTTTTCTAAGGTAATATCTTTTCCAACCTCTAAATCATTTACATAAATACTACCAGTATTTGGAACATCTAAACCACCTATTATATTTAAAAGTGTAGTCTTTCCACTTCCAGATTCTCCTAAAACAAAAAAAAGACCATTACATCCTACATTAAAACAAATATCACGTAAGGCTGTAATGCTCTCCTTAGTTTTTGTTGTATAAATCTTAGATACTCCCCTTATCTTTAGCATATCTTTCCCACCTATCGGCTAAATTAAAACAACATATTTACTTCTAAATTACTACATAAGTCCTATTTATAGTTTAAACATATATTTATGCATTGTCAATTATTTTCAACCTAATGTCGAACGATTTATAATTTAATTATTTTTTAAATCAAATTTAAATAATTTCTTTTTGAAGAAACAATAATATAAAGAACAATCTCTTTTTTTATTTCATTTATTTTATAAAAAATGATATTTTTTCTACAAATCAGAGCGCGATAACCTTGCCTAGCAATAGCCTGATATCTTGGAACAACTCCCATTAGAGGATACATTTTTAATTTATCAATTTGTTCTTCTATATAATCTAGGAATTCATAAGCATCTTTTTTAGAAAACGCATCATTTATATACATAATGATATCTATAAGCTGATCATTAAATTTATCAGTTCTTAATATCGAGTAATCCATTATAAATCAAGCTTCTTTCTAATATCATCAAAAGATTCACTTATAGGTTTTACTCTACCATTTCTTACGTCGTCTTCTGATTCTGATAACAATTTTAATAATTCTAATTCCGCCTCCATCTGATTGAATTGCTCTAAGCTTAAAATTACAGTATCACCATGACCATTTACTGTAATGTAAACTGGTTTTCTACTTTCTTTACATAAATTTGAAATCTCATTATATTTATTTCTTAATTCTGAGGAAGGTCTAATATTTTGCATATGCATCACTCCTTATCATTATTATATCATTATTTTGATATATCGCAACCTTTAAAATAATAAAAACTAATATACTACCTTCCCTCTTATATTCATTCAATATTTATTACCATCTTAATCCATTTTATATTTATTTAAATCCACTTTATAATTTTTAACTATTATTCCATCATTCTCTAAGAGTTCTTTTTGTTTTTCAATACCACCAAAAGCATATTGCTTTGATAAATTTCCTTTACTATCTACAACTTTATAACAAGGATATTTATCTTTATTTGGATTATTATGAATAATATTCCCTACAACTCTTGCTAACTTTTTATTTCCTAGGAATTGTGCAATTTGTCCATAAGTAACTACTTTACCTTTAGGAATCATTCTTAAATATTCATATACTTTTTCTTTCATTTTTTCACCTTTCAAATAAAAAATTATTCACCATCTATATGATGAAATAATTTTAATCTTTGACCGTTATTTGTATTAAATCCAATTTTTTCATAAAATCGGATTTTATCAGGTTCGGCACATAATTCAATAAAAACATTTGTTCCTTTAATACCGTTATTACTGATAAATTTTAATAGTTCATTTATTAACTAACGACCTATTCCTCTTCCTTGATGACTTGGTCTAACCACAACATCCTTAATATAATAATTAAGTCTTAAATCACCAATCATTCTAGCCATTGCAACAATTTTCTCTTTATCCCATACTGAAATTCGAAATACTGTATTTTGCATCGCAAGCTTTGTTTGTTCTAACGATGGAGCATTTTCCCATACTGTTTCCCATAATTCTATAAATTCCAAAGCTGTTAGTTCATTATATTTTACTATTAATTCACTCATATTATTTACTCCTTTATTTTTCTATTTACAAGTAAACTTATTAATAATGATGTACTATTAAATAATAGACCTATTGCAAGAAAGGTATTATTTCCTTCCTCTTTTTGAGTAAAATGTATTATAAAGCATACAAAAGCTACAAGTTGCATTTGTCAATACGAAATTGAGCCATAACCTTAAAAGAAAATTGAGCCACCC
>JBJEFR010000019.1:0-11133 GCA_051874255.1 Anaeroplasmataceae bacterium | reverse complement strand
ATTTATAGAATTTTTGTTCCATTTTCTTTTCCCCTTTTTTTAATAATTTCGATTTATTCATAATCGTCACTATTATTATACAATATTTATAGCAATTTGTATATGAATATATAAAACTAAATTGTAACAATTTATATTGAGATCAAAATATTTTGACCTATTCATTTTTTAATCTTTTATAATATAATGTTCAAATAAGAACTTTTGTACTTTTTCCATATATGTTTGCTTCTTTTTTTATAAAGCATTATGGAACTATATTTTAATAGATGCAAAAAAATGAACATTAACAAATTTACTTTACTAGCATCTCAACGTAATTCTTTAAAACACGTATAAAAAAATAATAACTATTATTTTTATTCTAGTATCTCTACACTAATAGTATATATATATATTAATTATTATATTTATATTATTAATCTTCCTTATAATAATAGAAGATTTCATTATTATATTTCTATATTCATTTCTTCTAATACAACAAGTATTTCCTCTTTTGTCATTCCACCAACATGCTTTTTATATAATGTACCATCACTATTGTAGAAATATTGAGTTGGTATTAAATTTGTATCAAATTGCTTTGATAAATCATAATAAGTCATTACATCAACAATATTAACGATAACATGACCTTGTAATTCTTGATTTAATTCACTTAAAGCAGGTTTCATTTTAACACATGCTGCACATGTTGAACCACCTACATCAATAATTGCAGGATATCCTGAAGATAATACTTTAGATAATTTGAAATTAGAACTTGCTTCTAATGCCCATATATCTTGTTCATTATCTTCTACAATTTCATTATTATTGCTGTTAATATCTTTTAAACTACTATATATTAGAAATCCTGCAATTGGTAGTATTACTATAAGCATTATTATATACTTTATGAATTCTTTATTTTTCATATTATTTACTACAACAACAAGTACCACTTATAGCTTTTTCTATTAATTCTTTTGCTTGTTTAGTATTAAGTGCTCTTCCAGCAGATAGTATTTTACCATTTACTACAAGTCCAGGAGTTGCCATAACTCCAAGTTCCATTATTTCATTGATATCAGTAACATGAATTACTTCTGTATCTAATCCTAATTCTTTTACTGCTTCTCTCACAGCTTCTAAATTTTGTGTTGATTTTTTACAACATCCACCTAATGCTTTAATTTCCATTTTATTGTTCTCCTTCTATTTTTAATATTTTTTCTTTTATTTCTTCTATTACTTTGATAAATTCATCATCATTTTTTCCTGTAGGATCGATGATTTGAAAATCATCATCGAAGCCTCGTCCTATGAACGGACACCCTACATCACATCCCATAGATATATAAATATCACAATTAGGTATATCTGATACTAATTTTGATTTTTGGTGTGACATATCAATATTATATTTTTCTTTCATAATTCTAACAGCATCTTTATTTATTTGAGGTTTTAATTCAGTTCCAGCTGAATATGCCTCTAAATCCTTACGATATACCTTACATAAAGCTTCTGCAATTTGACTTCTACATGAATTATGAACACATAAAAAAGCTACTTTTTTCATTTATTCCTCCTATCTCAATCCTTGATAAAACATATAATATGCTAAGAATAGTAATATGAATCCCATTATTATTTTTATAATTTTGCTTAATATATTAAATTTTTTAGATGAAGATAATTCATTAACCCATCCAACTGATGTACCTGCAATTACTAAAATAAGACAATGCCCTATTGAATATAGTAATAACATGAATATTCCTGAAATTATATTTCCACCACTTGATACTAATGCTAGTATAGCAACTAATACAGGAGTACTACATGGAGTAGAAAATACTGCACCTAACACACCTAATAAAAATGCACCTATGTATCCTTTTTTTACCTTCGTACTTACATATCTATTTGGAAATATATTTATTAATCCCCATGTTTGAAATGTCATTATTAACATTAAAACTCCTAAAACTATGTAAAACCATTTTCCTGTTCCTGATAACATTTTACCAAGTAGTGTTGCTATAACACCTAAAGCTGTAAATGTTATTGTTATTCCTAAGGAAAATACTAATGAATATTTAAATGCTTTCTTTTTTTCTTTAGTATATCCACCAACATATCCTATTACTAAGGATACTGATGTTAATGAACATGGAGTAAATGATGTTAATAATCCTGCTCCAAAGGCAAGTAATAATCCTAGCCATAGATTTGTTCCTAAAAGTGAAGCTATTTGATTTAATATTTCTTCCATATCTCACCTAAACAAATACTGGTCCTAAAAGGTTAAATAAATAACCTATTAGTATAATACCTAAAACTACTATTACAATAAAGCCTAATAATAATTTGGGTTTAACTGCTTTTCTTAGCATAATTAATGATGGTAATGATAGTGCAGTTACACTCATCATAAAGGAAAGTATTGTACCTAATCCTGCACCCTTAGCATATAGAGCTTCTGCAATAGGTAGTGTACCAAATATATCTGCATACATTGGTACTCCTAATATTGTAGCAAGTAATACTCCATACCATTTATCTCCACCTAAAAGAGATTCTATCCAAGATTGTGGTATTACATTATGAATAACACATCCTATACCTACACCTATAACTATATAAGGCAATACTTTCTTATATGTTCCAAGCATTTGGTCTTTAGCATATGATAGTCTATCTTTTATAGTTAAATTTGGACTTTCTATATCTACATCTGAACCTTGATATACAAATTCTTCTATATTTTTACCTAAACCTGTTTTATCTATTAATGTTCCTCCAATAACTGCAAGTATTAATCCTACAACTACATAAGCTATCGCTATAGGCCATCCAAAAAATCCAACTAATAGCATTAAGCTTCCTAAATCAACCAGCGGAGATGATATTAAAAAGCTAAATGTTACACCAGGAGACAATCCGGCTCTTGTAAATCCTATAAATATAGGTATTGAGGAGCATGAACAAAACGGAGTTACTGTACCTAATAAGGCTCCAATGATATTAGCTCCAATACCATGAAATTTCCCCAATATTTTTTTAGTTTTTTCTGGTGGAAAGAATGATTGTATATATGAAATGATAAATATTAGAAAGCATAGTAATACTCCTATTTTAATAAAATCATAGATAAAGAATTGAATTGCTGATTGAATTTTATATTGCCAAGTATCAACTTCATAACTACCACTAATTAAAGTTATTAATTTTCCTATTAAACTATTTAACCATCTCATACCAAGTACTTGATCCGATATGAAATTCCAAGGAGCCTTAGCTACATCCCAACTCACAAATACTCCAATAAGTATATTAATAGTTATTAGTAATAAAGTAATAGCTATAATACTTATTAATATTATTTTTCTTTTCTTATTCATTTTTCTCTCCTTTCATATTGATACATATCAATGTATTATGCAAAAAATAATAAGCCTATTGGCTCATTATTTACTACAGCAACATTTTGAATCACTTTCTGTTTTGCATATGTTTTGAATAAATTTTGATAACTCACAAACATTCTCACGTACTATAGTGTAGTGACACCACTTTCCATCTTTAGTACATGTAACTAGACCAGCAGATGTTAATACCTTCATATGATGAGATAAAGTACCTTGTGTAATGCTTAATTCTTCTAATATCTTACAAGCACACATTGTTCCGTTTTTGCATAACATTTGAATTATAGCTAATCTAGTTGAATCATTTATTACTTTAAGTTTCGCTAGAAATTCGTCATTTGTCATAATTCTACCTCACATTGATGTTCATCAATATTTTATTATATACATTGATAATTGTCAATGTGTTTTTTACTATAAATTTAAATAGAAAATTTTATTGTTATTTCGTGCAATAAAACTAATCAATAATATGCTTAAATCACTATAAAAACACATGTTTGATTGCCTTTATGAGCTTTTTTATTCATTAAAAATTTAAAAAACGGCTTCATTACTACATTTTTTAACAAAAACACGTGTTTGAAGGTGGTGTCCTCCTGCCTTCCAATCCTTAATTCTTCTATCCGCAACTATTTTATATCCTGAACAATAAAAGCTATCATTTATATCAAAAACTCCCTCTTCAAGACCTGCACTATATGTACATATTTTAAATGTACTTCCAGGTTCAAAGGAAAACCAAATAGGTAAATTTCTATTATATATTTCACTATCGTAATCCTGATAGTTTCCAGGGTCAAAGGTTGGATATGATGTCATTGCTAGAACCTCTCCAGTTTTAACATTCATAACTATCCCCATCATTTGAAGTGGATTATAGGTTAAAACAGCATTATTAATAACATTATCTAACATATTTTGGATATTAATATCAATAGTTAAATAAATATCATAACCTTTGGTAGATTCTCTATAATAGGATTCCATATCTGGCATTATATTACCCTTCGCATCAGTATATATGTTAAGGGACCCACTAGTACTTTTAAGGTAATCATTATACATATATTCAATTCCAGATAAACCTTCATTATCAACTCCTACAAAGCCTAACACTTGGGCTAAGGTAGTATTATAAGGATAATATCTTTTAGTATCACTTACTAAATATATACCACTCATATTCAAATCTATTATTTCCTTTGCTTGAGTAGTATTTATTTTTCTTCCCTCTGGTTTAATAAGCTCTACACTATTTTTTTTAGTTATATGCTTATATATACTTTCGTAGCTACAATTTAATATTTTAGATAGCTTTTCTGATACATAATCTACATCTTCTATTTGAGTATTAATACTGGCCACCTCTAAGCATAATTCATTTCCTACTATTAAATTACCATTTCTATCAAATATCCTACCTCTTCCACTATTTGTAGGTATTTCTCTACTCCATAAGTCATACGCCATTTTATTAATTCTACTAGACATATTAAAGGATATATATCCCATTCTTATTAATAATATTGAAAATAAAACAAAGGATAATATTAAAAAGATATATATCCTTTTTTTCATCATATATTCAAGCATATAATCACCAATAATATATATGTAATATATTAAATAAATATATTTTTAACATATTAAAGATTTATTTAGAAAAAAATGTAGAACTTTTAAACTCCTCTTAAGTAAGCGGAATTTAGTTCTACATTCTTATTTTACTATTTTAACTAACTATAGTGAAATTTACTTTAGCAATTAACGTAATTTATTTTCCTAGTAATTTTTCACATTTACTTCAAAGTAGCTTTGAGGATGTGCACATACAGGACACACCTCTGGTGCCTTCATACCTACTACGATATGACCACAGTTGCGGCATTCCCATACCTTTACTTCACTCTTTTCAAATACTTCTTTCATTTCTACATTATGAAGTAATGCTCTATATCTTTCTTCATGATGCTTTTCGATTGCCGCTACTAAACGGAATTTAGCAGCTAAAGCTGTAAAGCCTTCTTTTTCTGCAGTTTTTGCAAAATTTTCATACATATCAGTCCATTCATAATTTTCACCTTCTGCTGCATGTAATAAATTTTGTGCTGTATCTCCAAGCTCATTAAGCTCCTTAAACCAGATTTTTGCATGTTCCTTCTCATTTTCTGCAGTTTGTAAAAATAAAGCCGCAATTTGTTCAAAGCCTTGTTTCTTTGCTACTGATGCAAAATAAGTATATTTATTTCTAGCTTGTGATTCTCCTGCAAATGCTGTCCATAAATTCTTTTCAGTTTCAGTTCCTGCATAAGGATTTTTCTTTTCTTCTTCTACTAATTTAAACTTCTCTTTTGGTTGTTTACAAACAGGACACACCTCTGGTGCTTCCTCTCCTTCATGAACATAACCACATACTGTGCATACCCATTTCTTCATATCATTTACCTCTTCTTTCTTATTTTTTTCATTATTTGGAATCATTTCTAATAATCGTTTTGCCGCATTCACTGGGAAATCCTTTGTTGGCGGATTTAAAATTAAATCCTCTAGCATTTCGTGTGTATTATTACTTTGTGGAAGCATATATCCAGCTTCTCTTAAAATATCCTCTGCCACTAATCTTTCAGATTTCGCTACTGCCTTCATTAAACGATATAATCCATCCTTATCAGTATCATTTGCGATTTGAAGAGCTTCCTTTTCCTCTAAAGCCTTTCTTTTGGCAGTCTTATTTAATACAGCCTTAACTTGATCAGACTTTGGCTGTTGTATAGGATATTCTTTGGGGACCATAGAGATTGCACCACTAGGGCAAGCATCAGCACACATGCCACAGCCAATACATTTTTCCACATCAATTATACTATTTTCTGTGTCTGTTGCGCCAACAGGACAAACATAAAGACATAGACAATCCTTTGTACAAAGTCTTAAATTTCTTACTGCTACCTTTTCATCCATAATTATGCTCTCCCTTCTATTTTTTCAAATTTCCAATCTGGAACCTTACATACAGGGCATAGCTTTGGAGCTTCATCTCCAATATAAACAAATCCACACACGCTACATACCCAAATATTGGTATCCTTTAGCATTGCTTCACCCTCTTTTAAATAGCGATTTACTAAAGATGAAAGCATTCTTGTAACCTTTTCACCCCAGACACAAACTCTTGCTGCACCTCTATCTCCAGCTTTATCTACAGTAGCTCTAACTGATGCATAATCATCTGCATCTTGTTCTAGTTCTTTAGCAAGCTTCTTTACTGTTGCATCATTAACCTTTGGCACAATAGCTGTAAAATAATCTGAAAGTTGCCTGAATAAATCTGATTCCTCCTGCTTATATTGTTTCTCACAGCCTCTTGCAAGATTAGAACAAAGTGCTGCAAGCTGACCAACTGAAAGCTTCTCTAAATCAGCTTCCATAGGCTCTAAAGCTGTAACCATTTTCTTTTCATTACCACTTGATTCAGGTTTAAAATCTGATTTTGCTGCACCACATAGTGGGCATTTCCAATCATCAGGTAGTTCTTCAAATGGTACTTTTTCTTTCGAATCATCGTAGACATAGCCACAAATTTGACAAATATACTTCATATTTTTCCTCCTTTTATTTATTATTAAAAGCTTATTTTCATTCATTTAAAAATCATTTGAATACTTTATTAAGCTTTCAATTTCATATTCATTAATTATTTATAGAGAATATCCCTCTACATAATTTAAATAAAAACAATCTAATATTTTATCTTTAAATTAATTAATGGCATCCATCATTTCCACAACCGTGACTACCACAATTATGTCCTTCTTCATGAGAATGATGACTACACTTAACATCTGAATTATATTTTAAATTTCCACTAATTAAATCTAAAACTGCTTCATCAGCATTACCTGTTACACCACCATAAAGTTCTATTCCTACATCATTTAGAGCCATTTGTGCTCCACTTCCAATTCCACCACAAATTAAAATTTCTATTCCTTTTTCTTTCAATAATCCAGCAAGCGCTCCATGACCACTTCCGTTTGAATCTATTACTTCTGAATTCACAATTAAAGCATTTTTTACTTCATATACTTTAAAGTACTTTGTGTGTCCAAAATGCTGAAAAATTTCTCCATTATCATAAGTTACTGCAATCTTCATATCTTTTCTTCCTTTCACTACTACATTATTTTCTTTATATCTTCTACAAACTTTTTTACAGCATGATTTATGTATTTTACTACATATTCTATAATTTCCACCAGATATCACTAACTGTTTACCATTTACTATACAATCAGATATTTTATATCTTGCTCTTTCATATATTTCTGTAACGGTTGTTCGGGAAATATCCATAACTATAGCGCAATCTTCATGATTTTGTTTTTCATAATCGACAAGTCTTAACACTTCATACTCATCTACCGAAAGTACTACAGTTTCAGGATTAATTACTCCTTCTGGTTCAAAACATGAATATTCTGGTTCACTACATATTCTTCTACACCTTTGTGGTCTAGGCACCTTTTCACCTTCGTTTCCGTTATATATCGATTATAACATATATTTACATATTATTCTATACCTATAAATAAACTTTCATAATAAATATAGAAAAAAGACAACCTCAGTTGTCTTTATTCATCTATGTAAGTTAATACAATAGCTATATATCGTTTTTGTAAATTATACATATGGAAATGTATTCTCTTATTATTTATAGTTGAAATAGTTCTTATATCATTACCATTATTTAAAATAGATTGGCATGCTTCTAAATATTCATTCTTCCAAAATGGTAAAGCTTTACTTACCTTTTGTAAATATATTTTATTAGGATCTAATTTAGACTTTTCAATAAATTTTGGATTACAATAATAAATTATTAAATCCTCAATTACATTATCATCATTATAAGATGGACCAACTATCATCATTGATATAGGACTTTGATTAAAGCATAATTGAATCTCTTTAAATGTTGAGAATAATTCTTTATTTTCAACTGAGCTAGTCCAAAACTCTAAGAAATTAGATATTATCTTATCATCAATATATTTAATAAAATCATCTTCTGGCATAGGCTTTGCATAATAATATCCTTGTATTAAATCACAATTCATAGATTTTAATAGCTCGATTTGTTCCTTAGTCTCCACACCTTCAACTATAATAGGTAAGTGAATCCTATGTGCCATTCTTATAATAGATCCCAATATATCAATAGTTTTTACATTACTAATATCACCATCTAAAAATTTCATATCTAGCTTTAAAACATCAATAGGAATATCCTTTAATGCATTAAATGAAGAATAACCTGCACCAAAGTCATCCATTTCTACCAAAAATCCTGCTTCTCTTAATTCTATTACCTTTGATATAAACATACTTTGGTTAGTTGCAAAGGCACTTTCAGTAATTTCTAGTTTTAATTTCTTAGGATCTATTTCATATTTTTCTATTAAAGCCTTTAACTCACTACAAACATCAACCTGGAAGAAATCTATTGCTGAAATATTTACAGATACTGATAAATTCTTATCATTATACTTCTTTAAAAATATACATGCCTCTTCCCATACATATAAATCTAATTCTGTTATAACCATATGTTTCTCAAAAAGAGGAATAAATTCTCCCGGTGATATTCTTCCTAAAGTAGGATGATTCCATCTTACTAATGCCTCTGCACCAATAATAGACAAATCATATTCGTTAATTTGAGGTTGGAAGAATAATACAAAATCTTTATTTTTAATAGATTTTGACATATCTAATAATAATTGATGACTTCTTGAATTACTTTGCTCAACCTCTGAATTATAATAGCATATATTTTGATCTAAATTCTTCTTTAAATAATGAAGTGTCATTACAGCCTTATCATACGCATTCAAAACATTTCCATTTTCAACAGGACATATACCTATTTTTAAATCGGCAGGCATATTAACCATTATTTTAGAAACTCTTCCTTCAAAATCCTTAGCTACCTTTAAAGGATCATATTTTTCTTCTATTAAAATACCAAATTTATCAGACCCCATACGTGCATATAGCATAGGAATTTCTTTAGAAAATTCAGCGAGTATATTAGCTGTTTCAATTAAGATTTGATTACCCTTTTCACCGCCAAAGAAATCATTAATCAATCTAAATCCTCTAAAATTAGATGCTAAAACATAATATTGTTTGAAGGAATTAGATAATATTTTGTTTCCTTCCTCTAAGAAATAATTTCTATTATATATTTTTGTTAAATCATCATGATTACTATTATATTCCTTTTGTTTCATTTCCTCTAATTGATTAGTAACATCATAGAATATATAGCATTCTGCTTGAATTCTATTCTTCTTATCCTTAAATATATGGCAATCTAAGTCTATATAATACATCTTATCGATAGTCTCAAATTCAACAGTATATTTAGGATTATTAGAAAAAATAGGATATTTTCTCATAAAATCTTCTTTAGTCAAACTAATAGAATCAATACCAAATATTTTTTTTACACTCTCATTTGAATAAAAAGGATTACCATATGTGTCGTATACTAAAATTGGATCAGCCATTCCATTAATAACTAAATCCTTAACATTATTTGAAAGAAGCTTTGATGTATAATTTATACTAAAGTAGTAAATAAGTACTGCGGCTAAAGAATATAACCATATTGAATAGTCGACTGAATTATCAAATACTAATAAGCAATTATAAACTATAACTACAGCTGTAATTATAAATAATAGCATTTCATATTTAATTTTATATAAGCTAGGTGAAACTACAGCTTTATAAATTAATAATAAAAGAATTAACATTATCATTAAATAATTAATAATTAAATGATAAATATATAACAAATGTAAATGATATATAAAATATAGGCCAAATCCAGCTCTTGATGTAATTTCTAATGTAATAACCCAATTAGTAATAATATTTGTGAGTAAAAGAACATTATCAATTACTACAAGAATAAACAAAACTGAACTAAAAATCTTACTTCTTTCATATCCAACAAAGCTATTAACAAAGGCAACCAAAAAGAAAATAAGCCAATCGATTAATGTTAAAGACATTAATACACTTAATTTCATTACTATTTCGTTATTTGTTAGCAAATATAAACAATAAACCGCATTGACTCCTAAAGCAATGAATAAAATAGTAAGAAACTTTTTATAAAACCTTTGTTTCTTCTTAAAGCATAAGCAAATAACATATATAATTATTAAAATAGATATTAAGAAAAATATTGTATATAACTCTTTTCGCATAACAAATCCTCCTTATAACACCAAGGATTTTATATATTTACATTTTACCATATTTAGGTAATTTATTTAATCATATTTTAAAAAAAGCCTAAGGATATCTCCTTAAGCTTCTTTACCTAAATGACATATAGAACACATTCCAGGTCCTGTATGAGCTCCTATAATTGGAGAAAGCATACATATATTGATATTTAGTGTTGAATCTATTTCTAAAAGTTTTTCCTTAACAAAGGAAGCAGTTTCTAAATTATCTGCATGAGTAACATAAATACATTTTTCATTTTCGTCACGAGACTCTATAAATTTATCAATTAAATAAAGAGCTGCCTTTTTAGTACCATGCATTTTACTAATTGTATCTAGCTTTCCTTCCTTATTTATTTCTAAAACAGGTCTTATTTTTAAGGCTGTACCAATAAAAGCTGTTG
>JBJEFR010000018.1:0-2709 GCA_051874255.1 Anaeroplasmataceae bacterium | reverse complement strand
TATAGTTAATATAAATGATATAGCTAATATAAATCCATTTAGATATAGAAGCTATTATTATGATGTAGAGACAGGCCTTTACTGGTTATCATCACGTTATTATGACCCTAGTATTGGAAGATTTATAAGTCCTGATAGTGTGGATTATCTTGATCCAACAAGCATAAATGGGTTAAACCTTTATGCATATTGTAATAATGATGCGGTGAACTACTATGACCCTTCAGGACATTTTGCATGGAGCTCGTTTTGGAAAGGCATTGGATATATTGCAACTGGAATCGGAGCGGTCGTAGCAGGAGTTTTAGTAGTGGCAAGTGGCGTTGCCTTAGCGCCTATGTTAGTCATTGCGGGGGTAACAATTGCTGCCGGTGTTTTGACGACAATTAATGGCACAGCAGAAATTGGTGATGCATTTACTGGGTATAATTATATTGAAGATGGAGTCTTTGGAGGAAATAGTACTGCGTATAATATTTACGCTGGAATTACTGAAGGAGTTTCGGTTATTGGAAGTATAGTATGTGGCGGATGGCTAAAAGCCAATGCGCCTAGAATACAAGCATATAAAAACATTGGTAGTTATAGTCAAACGAGAACCGTGGCTGGACATACTGATAGAGTGTATAATGACTCAATATTATTGCAAAAACAAATTATTAAATATGGAAAAATGACGAAGGATTTACAAACTTCAACAGGATATGTATTCAAGGCGGCAGGTAGACTTAATGGAACGGAAAAGTTCTGGAGATTAGTATTATCTAATGCTGATGAGATTATTTTACATTTCTGTTTTGGATGCTAGGAGGAAATATATATGGCGAACATTTTGTCTGATTCATTTAAAATATTATTAAATATACTAGATTGTGATGAGTGCGCTGTTAAGAAAGGTAATCCGTACAATACATCGCTGTCAGTTGAAATATTTAGTGATAGATTTTATGGAAACACTAACTTTTTAGTTAATTATAATGATTTAATTTTATTTTATAGAAAAATAGAAGATATGTATAATACTCTTGTTGGGGAAGCATCTATTAAAGACTATGATTTTGGCTCTTATTTAAATGTGGAATGCGATGACATTGGAAAGTTTGTATTTAAGGGGGTTTTAATCAGCGAATCTTTTCAAGAATTAAAATTCTTGAATAAAATTGATCAGACATATTTAAAAGATTTTTTGAACGATTTTTCAGAAGAAATAGAGCGTATAAATATTTAACCTGGGTATCCCAGGTACTAAATATGCGACTGCCACAAATTGTGACCAGTCTTATCTTGTTTACAATAAATTATTAATAGAGACTAGAAAACCCGAACTTTTAACGCATCAAAAAACCTATATAGTAGGAGGTGTGTTAATGGGAACAATTACTGTACTACATATAGATAAGATTTAATATCAAATCATTGAAATTAACAAAGATGAACAAAATTGATTAAGAGACTTGAAGAAATATTAAAAACTTACATAAAGGAGGCATCTAATGTCTCCCAAAGATAGAAAAATTATGATAAAATATAATTGTCAAGTTGAACAATGTTTTGTATTACAAGAGGTAAAATGAAACAAATAGAATTACAAAAAACAGCAATTTATTGTCGTTTATCTTTGGATGACGGAAGTGATGGTGATTCATCAAGTATTCTAACACAAAAGATAATGCTAGAAAAGTATGCGACTGAGCATGGATTTGTCATATATGATTACTATGTGGATGATGGATATTCTGGACTAAATTATGATAGGGCGGTTATATAAGCGAGATATGTCGAGAGTGGCCTTTACTGGTTATCCTCATGTTATTATGACCCTAGTATTGGAAGATTTATAAGTCCTGATAGTGTGGATTCTCTTGATCAAACAAGCATAAATGGGTTAAACCTTTATGCATATTGTAATAATGATCCGGTTAATATGGTGGATCCAAGTGGCTATGACAATCATTGCTGGTGTTATATTAGGAGCCGGCGTTCTTACTGGAATTAATGGAGTTGCCACTATGATTGAGGCAGGAACCCAATATAATTTTGTAAGAGATGGCGTTTTTAATGGTCTTGGTTGGAGTGATTCTGCTTATAATATTTATGCCGGTGTTACAATGGGCGTTGCGGAAGTTGGCTCAATGATTCTAGGTATTTATAGAATTACACCTTCAGGAAAAAGGGTAATGGCTGACAATGAAATGCAGAGAATTATTAATAATCCACAGAGAATTCAAAGATATGATACTGATAAATTTGGGAAATTAGCTTCTAGGTCATCTTGGAATTATTCTCCTGCTAAAAATGGAAAAGGCATAAGAGCGATTCTAAATGATAAATCTATTAGATTTAATATGAATGGAACGAGATTTGATGTCGCTCATTTTTATGGTGATCCATACTGGGGTGTTAGCAGTGCATCATTGGGAAAATTGAAATTTCTATATTTATTTTAAGAGGAGATTCGTGTGAAAGAAAAACATATTAAAGATTGTTATAAATATACTTTAAACCGCTTGGAAGAATTGAGTGCTCAATATGATGAACAAGTAAATAATATTGAAGAGTTTGCATTTTGGAATTTACCTACTGAATTGTGCGATGATTGGTGTAATATGGAATATTTCATTAATATTTTATATGACAACAAAAAGATTGATGACAATATTAAAAGTATATTAGTTGAAATCAATAATAATTTTGAAAAACTCATAAATG
>JBJEFR010000017.1:0-11264 GCA_051874255.1 Anaeroplasmataceae bacterium | reverse complement strand
TATAAATAGAAAAAGGCACCTATAAAAAGTACCTTTTGTCATCACTCTGAAATGACCATTTGGTCATTTTTCATTTATTTGTTCTTCTAGCTTTTGAGCTAATTCCTTTATCTTACGAAAACGATGATTAAGCCCAGATTTTGTAATGTTCTCATTATATTTAGAATGTAATATTTCAATAAGCTCATTTAAAGAAGCCTCTGGATTTTGTTTACGAACCTTCATTATCAATAATATTTTTCCATCTAATTCCTCAAGAGGATAATTATATTCTAAGTATCTAATATAACGAATTTGTTCCATCGCTGCATTTAGTGTTTTCTGATCATTAGCCTCATCAATATTAATTTGTCTTTTAATATTAGCCCTAACCTCACGTTCAATTTGGTTTTCTTCAATTTTAAAAACACCTTTGCTAACTCCAATAATTCTTAAAAAATCCTTAATAGCTTGAATTTCCTTAATATAAATAACTAGGCTATCTCTTCTTTTAGTAAGCTTAGCATTTAAATCAAAGCTATTCATTACTATTTGAATGAACACGGCATCAGTTTCACTAGTAGTATATATTTCTAAATGATAATCAGATTTTTTTGGTGAATTAACTGATCCCTTAGCTAAAAATGCTCCCCTTAAAAAGGCACTTCTTGATTCAAAAGACGATAAAATATCGTCTTTATTTTTACTTTCTGTAAGTAAAGAAAACTCATCCATTAAAATATCCGCTACTGAATCAACATTTATATAATAGATATTATTTTGATTTAATTTATTTACCTTTTTTGTAATTAAGGTTACATCACATTTAACATAATTTTTAAGCAGCGTTAAAAATCTTCTTCCAATACTGGCGTTTGATGTTTGAAAGCTAATAGACATATTACCAATAGAAATAAGAACCTCGCTTGAAAGCCTTATTAAAGCCTCAAGCTCACACATTTGCGTAAAACTATCACCTAAGGGTAATTGACATAGCTCATCTTTAATTTCATGAGAGAATGACATATGAAACCACCCCTACTCATTTAATATTTTTAATACATCATTCAAGCTATAAATCATATATTTAGGATTTTCTTCCTCAAGTAATTCCGATTTTTTTGAATACATTGCTGCACAACTCAAGATACCAGCGTTTTCTGCAGCCTTTATATCATTTGGATGGTCTCCAACATACATTACTCTTTTACCCTCACTAGAGTCAGGATAAATTTTATTTATAGCCATCAAAATTCCTTCTGGAGAAGGCTTAGCAACTTTTACATCGTCTTCTGTTATGATAACATCAAAATAATTTGTTATTTTCGCTAAATCAGTACCCATTAGTACTACTTCCTTCTTTTTAGAAGAAACAATCCCTAATTTATATCCCTTCTTATGAAGAGATTTTATTACTGCTGCACATCCTTCAAATGGACTAACATAATTGTCATGATTAGCCTTATTAAAGGCTCTATAATATTCAATCATTTCATTAATCTGATTCTCATCAGATGTGTATCTAGCGAATGTCTCCTTAAGTGGCGGTCCAAAAAAGCTTTCAAGCTCCTCATCAGTAAGATTATGCTCTGGATAATATTTTGAAAATGTATAAATAAATGATGCATTTATTAAAGGCTGAGTATTTAATAAAGTACCATCTAAATCAAATAACACACAATCTATCTTATCATTTTCAACCTGCTTTAAAATATCTTGATAATATTCCTTTGGACCTATGAATCTCTTAAGTACTAAGAATGTTATTCCACATATTATAAACAAAATACTTATCGCAATACTTACAGGAATAGGACCTAGCATCATTGGATCTGATGGTTCACCCTTAAGTCTTAAACTTTCTGTGAATATTCTTACACAACCATACCAGGTTAAATAAAATCCTATAGTGTCTCCGGATAACATTTTTTTGAATTTTCTTCTACATACTAAAATAATGATTAAACCAGTTAAATTTAATAATGATTCATATAAAAAGGTAGGGTGTCTATAATAACCTGAAATATACATATTCTCAGTAATAAATGATGGTAATAATTTTTTAAACAAGCTAACATTTTCTACTATTGGTCCATATAATTCATGATTACAAAAATTACCCCATCTACCCAAGATTTGACCTATTAAAAAACCAGGTGCTAAAATATCAAATACTCTATATAGCTTTACATTTTTAGCCCTTGACCAAAAATATACGAATACTATTGCGACTATTACTCCACCCTGAATAGCTAAACCAGATAACTGAAAGCCATGACCAGTAAATCCTAAAACCTCTAAAAATGAGTCAAATTTATCTAAATTGAATAATACATACCATAAACGAGCTCCAAGTATAGATAAAGGAACACAAAAAATTACTCCCCAATATATAAAATCAGAATATATTCCTAATTTTTTTCCTTCTCTTAGCCCCATATATACGGCAAGCACTATTCCTAAAAGAATAAAAATCGCATACCATGTAATACCTAAAAAGGCTATAGGATCAATATAATTAAACACTATTTATTTTCCCCTCTCTTAGCCAAATTATTAATATTTGTAGTAAATTCTAAAGCTGAATTATATCCAAATATCTTAAGCTTTTCGTTCATTGCAGCACTTTCAACAAGTAGTGCAAGATTACGACCAGGTAAAACCGGAATAACTACATGTACTATATCACTATTGAAATACCTAATAGTATTATTAGTTAAACCTAAACGATCATAATATTTTCCAGATTCCCAAGTCTCAAGCTCAACAACTAATTGAACTCTTTTACTTTTTCTGAATGCTCCAGCACCAAACATTTTAACAACATCAACAATACCGATTCCTCTAATTTCAATAAAACGCTCAAGAATTTCAGGAGCCTCTCCTACAACATAACCCTGTTCACGCTCATAAATATCAACACGGTCATCACTAATTAATTGATGTCCTCTTTTTATTAGCTCTAGTGCAGTTTCACTCTTTCCAATTCCACTTTTTCCAAGAATTAAGGTACCCATACCATTAATATCCATTAAAACGCCATGAATTGTTTGACGTGGTGATAATGCAGCTTGTAGGTAGCTATATATTTTACTGTTTAAAGCTGTAGTTCTTAATTCACTTTGACAAACACAAATCTTATATTCGTTTGCATAATCTAAAAAATAATCTGGTAGCTCAACATTTTTAGATATAACAATACAAGGTGGCTGTTGCATAAATAAGTATTTTACTCTAGATTTAGCTATTTCCTGTGGAAGCTGTTTTAAAAAGCAAGATTCCTTTGAACCCATTAATAATACTCTTTTAGGCTCGTAAAAATCAAAAAATCCAGCTAATTCCATACCAGGTCTTGTAACATTTTCATCCTCTAGCTCAACATTAATTCCATCTTCGCCAGCCAAAACCTTTAAATTAAGATCACTTATTAATTTTTTTAAAGCATATTTTTCCATATTAACCACTCCTTAAAACCATAAATTTAATAACATAATAATTTACAAACATAGCCAATATTGTTGATACTATATAATAAAAAATCAGACCTAGCATTTGATTAAAAACAAATATGTTTTGATCAACTATATTGAAGCTTATCATTGCTGCTAGAACAATAATTGTTTTAAATATTAAATACTTTATTGGATTAAACTTTAATCTTTTAAAGCAAGATAATATTTCTCCTGTTATTATATTAAATAAGCTTAACCCTAAAATATAGAATAAAACACTATACCATTCATTATACTTAATAAATTTATGAAAAATACCAAAACAAGATGCATAAATAATAATTAATAAGATTAATTTATATAAATAACTTCCTATTTTTTTTATAATTTTTTTAAATATATTCTCTTTATAATTCTTTGATAATCCTTGCAGTAAATCCTGAATTTCCTCTGGTGTAAGTTCCATTTCACCATTATTTAAAATCTCATCAAGCTTTTTATCTATATCATCAGTATTTTGATTACTGCTAGATTCTTCTTTTTTTTCATCATCAATTTTATTATTCATTAATAATTCCTCACTTTTATGTTTAACATTATATCACATTATATTTAATTTAAACACAAATAAGAGGTGATTTCTCACCTCTTGTTTATTATTCACTATCTTTTGTAGCCGCATCAACCTCTAATTGACCCATATAATCTTGTTCTTTATATTTAGGATTCTTAACAAGCATAAATGTTTGAGCCAACATTGTAATTAATTCAATAGCATATTTTACACTACGAGCACTAGTTAATTTAATAGTCATTGGGACATATACAAATTTACTCTTTGCTGATAAATCTTGGAAATTATATTTAGTTCCCTCAAAATCACTTGGATTTAAAGCAAGGTGTAATCTTAAAGTTTTTCCTGAAACAGTCATCTTAGCAATTAAGTCTCCGTGGAAACGATATGAATCTCCCTTACTTGATAAACGCTCTCTAACCTGCTTATAGCTTTGAAGCTCATTTCTTATAATATTGTATCTTTCCTTCTTTTCATCATCAAGGATAGTTACAAGCTTTTCACTTAATGGCTTAGCTTTAATTTTAGTGAATGACTTACTAGACTTAGAAGGTACTTCCTCATCTTCCTCGTCTTCGTCTTCCTCTTCTTCGATTTCATCATCGAATTCTTCATCTAAGTCTTCTTCAGATTCGTCGTCTAATTCCTCTTCAGACTCATCCTCATCCTCTTCTTCAGATTCATTAGAAGCATTTGCATTTGAACGAGCTGCAACTTTTTGACGTATCATTTCATGTCTTTTTGCAGTTACTTCTTCATCCTCTTCCTCGTCTTCCTCTTCGTCCTCGTCTTCCTCTTCTTCGATTTCATCGTCGTACATTACAGATTCTTCATATGCGTCTGAATCCATATCTTCATCATCGTCTTCGTCTTCATATTCTTCATCATCGTCAACTTCCTCTTCTTCGATTTCATCTTCAACAACATCTTCTTCAACGATTTCCTCTTCTATTACTTCCTCTTCAATCTCTTCGTCTTCTTCAACGATTTCCTCTTCAATTACTTCTTCCTCAATCTCTTCATCTTCTTCAACAACTTCTTCTTCAATGACTTCCTCTTCTTCGTCTTCGTCATCTTCCTCCGCATTAGCACGAGCAGCTAAGATTCTTTGACGAATTTCCTCTCTACGACGTTGTAATAATTCACGAGCATCTGATTCATCATCTTCCTCTTCGTCTTCATCATCGTCATCATCGTATTCCTCTTCTTCATCATCGTCGTCTTCTTCAAGATCATCATCTTCATCATCAGCAAATTCATCATACTCAGAAGAATCCTCTTCATCTTCCTCTTCCTCGTCTTCTTCCTCATCAGCTGGTTCTTCAGTTTCTTTTGCTAAAACACTAGACTTTACAGGCTCTTCCTCTGATTCCTCTTCTTCGTCTTCCTCTTCGTCTTCATCATCAAAGTCTTCATCTTCTTCATCTTCAATAGCATCCTCATCAAAGGCCTCTTCTTCAATTTCAGCAACTAAAGTTTTAACCTCATCAGCCTGTGCCTTAGTAATATGAGTAGATATTACCATTTCATTCTTATCAAATAATTGAGCTAATGCTTCAACTAGCTCAAATACTAGCACAACAGCAAATCCTCCAATAACTGTAACTGCTCCAAATGCTAAAATTGTCTTAATAACACTTGTACTTTCTGCATAGTTATTTAAGCTTTGTTTTAAGGTTGCATGATTTGCAACTAAAACAACTGCCGCTACAACTCCCGCAAACATATATAAAGCAGGTATTATATTTCTTTTTCTTCTAATTGTAGAAATTAAAATTCCAAGAGAAATCATTGTAAGTGTTGCAAAAATCATTGCATTTCTAACATCTTTTCCAACCCAATTCTTCTTAAAATCAAAGAATTGATTGTAAACAGCTCTTACAAGCTTACCAATATATTCCAATCCATTCTTGTAAACAAAGCCAAAAGCTATAAAGCAAGCACAAAGGAATATAGTAAAAATATAAATTCCAACGCTCTGCTTTTTATATGTAATGACCTTTTGTCCTTTTTTGCTATCTAAGATAGATATTAAAATTAATAACAAAATATGCACTCCAAGTAATGCAACTGATATTATAGCCATAATATCCTTAGATTTTACTAAATCAATGACATAATCCTTAAGCATGAATAAAACGAAAGCCTCAGATACGATAGTCATTAACACATTAACCCAATTACTATTAGCTTCTTTTCTTCTAAATATTGACTTTATTATCGCAAATAAAACACATAAACCTAAAAAACTAGCAATTATAGCATAGTTCAAAGCTTTCTTGGTAGTAATAAAAGTTTCAAGTTGAGTTGTCATTTGACCAAAACTTGATGCAATACTTCCTTTTTGTGATACCACAAACAATGCACAAGCTGCAACTAGAAATAATATCGCTACTGGTAAAAGAATTTTACATACTTTCTTCATAGTAACTACCTCTCTTTTATCTCTTATATTAACATTACCATTAAATGACATAATTTTCAACATATTTTTTTATAAAAAGTTTAAAAACGTATATCAAAACAGTAATTTTTGTTAAAGTTATTAATTGTTAAATTTTATGCAAAAAATCACTTTTATATCATTAAAATTAACAACATACAAAAGGAAAAAAATAAAAAATACCTAAAATATTTCTATTTTAAGTACTTTTTTAAGTATTCTCCAGTATAAGAATCCTTACATTTTACTAATTCCTCGGGTGTTCCCTGGAATAAAATTTTACCACCTTTATCCCCTCCTAAAGGTCCTATATCTATAATATTATCAGCTAATTTTATAACATCTAGATTATGTTCAATAATTATAACAGTTGCGCCTGCATCTACTATTTTATTAATTACTACCATTAATCTCTTTATATCATCCTTATGAAGTCCAGTAGTAGGCTCATCTAATATATATAAAGTTTTATCAGTTATTTTCGAATTTAATTCTGTCGCAAGCTTAACTCTCTGTGCTTCTCCTCCTGACAAGGTAGTTGAAGATTGACCAAGCTTTAAATATCCAAGCCCAACATCCATCAATGATTGGATTTTTTTCTTTATTTTAGGAATATTTTCAAAAAATTCATAGGCCTCTTCAATTCTCATATCTAATACATCAGCTATATTTTTTCCCTTAAATTTAATATTTAAGGTATCAATTTGATAACGAGTACCATGACATACCTCACAAGGAACATAAACATCAGGTAAAAAGTTCATTGATATTCTTTTTACTCCATCACCATAACAGGCTTCGCATCTTCCCCCCTTAACATTGAAGCTAAACATTCCTTTATCATATCCACGAACCTTTGCATCTTGGGTTTGTGCAAATAATTCTCTTATATCATCAAATACACCAGTGTAGGTAGCTGGATTACTTCTTGGAGTTCTACCAATAGGAGTTTGAGAAACCTGAATAATTCGCTCAATATATTCTCCTCCTCTTATCTCCTTGACCTTACCAGGTTCTATTTTTTTGGCCTTATATAACTTAATATAAAGATTTTTATATAATACCTCATTTACTAATGATGATTTACCTGAACCAGATACCCCAGTTACAATAGTTAGAGCTCCTAAAGGGATTTTAACACTAACATTTTTTAAATTATTAGCCATAGCTCCAATAACCTCTAAATATTTTTTATTACCCTCTCTTCTTTTTTCAGGAAGCTCAATATCTAATTTTCCAGATAAATATAGGCCAGTTATACTATTAGGATTTGCCATAACCTCCTCACAAGTACCAGCGGCTACGACCTCACCACCATGAATTCCTGCCTTAGGGCCTATATCTACTAAGTAATCAGACTGCATCATTGTATCCTCATCGTGCTCAACAACGATTAATGTATTACCCAAGTCCCTCATTTCCTTCATAGTATCAATAAGGCGTTGATTATCCTTTTGATGAAGACCTATTGAAGGCTCATCTAAAACATATAATACTCCTGTAAGACGACTTCCTACTTGTGTAGCTAATCTAATTCTTTGAGCCTCTCCTCCAGAAAGTGTATCTGCACTTCTTCCTAAGGTTAAATACTCAAGCCCTACATTCATTAAAAAATGAAGTCTATCCATTATTTCCTTAACAGCAAGCTTACTGATTGCCATTTTTTCTTCTGATAAATTTAAATTTGCAAAAAAATCATATAATTTCTCAATAGACATTTGACATAAATCATTAATATTCTTACCATCAATAAAAATATTTAAAACCTGCTTATTAAGTCTAGCACCCTTACAAGAAGTACATACATTTTCTACCATATATCCTTCTATCCAGTCTCTTATCCAATCACTTGTGGTTTCTACATATCTTCTTTCAAAGTTAGTAATAACCCCCTCATAATAATCCTCTTTATCATGATTCCTTCCTGATGCTGATGTCATTTTAAATTTAATTTTTTCCTTTGAGCCATATAAAATAATATTTTTTTCATTCTCAGTTAAATATTTTATAGGCTTATCCATATCTATATTATAATGCTTACATACCAAATTAAGCTCAGCATTAATTAAATTATCCTTCTCTTGATTTCTATATGGCAAAATTCCACCATTTCTTATACTTTTTTCATCATCAAGCACCAAAGATGGCGAAACTGACTGATTTACACCTAGCCCATTACAGCATTCACAAGCTCCAAGTGGAGAATTAAAGCTAAATAATCTTGGTTCAAGTTTAGGGACACTATAACCACAATATTTACATGAATAATGCTCACTAAATAGGATTTCTTTATCATCAATAAGTAATTTAACATATCCCTTTGAAAATTTAGTACAAACTCTCAGTGCATCCGCAAGCCTTGGCCTAATACTATCATTAAGCTTAAGTCTTTCCACCACTATATCAATATTATGTTTTTTATTTTTATCTAAAGTAATTGGCTCATCTAGCATAACCATCTCACCATCTACCCTAGCTCTAACAAATCCAGATTGTAAGTACTTTTCAAATATTGCCTTATGCTCACCCTTACTATTTTCAATAACAGGAGCCATTATAATAATTTTACTATCCTTAGGATATGATAATATTCTTTCTATCATTTGATCAATACTTGTAGCTTCTATTGGTTCTTTATGAGTTGGACAATAAGGTGTACCTATTCTTGCAAACAAAACTCTTAAATAATCATATATTTCAGTTACGGTACCAACTGTTGAACGAGGATTTTTACTTGCACCCTTTTGATCAATAGATATGGCAGGGCTTAATCCCTCAATACTATCAACATCTGGCTTATCCATGCTACCTAAAAATTGTCTAGCTCCTGTTGATAGTGATTCAACAAATCTTCTTTGACCCTCTTGAAAAATAGTATCAAAGGCCAGTGATGATTTTCCAGACCCTGATAATCCTGTCATAACAATAAGCTTATTTTTAGGAAGCTCTATTGATATATTTTTTAAATTATTTTCTCTTGCGCCATGTACAATAATTTTGTCATTCATAATAATTACCACCTTAAAATCTTTTTAATTATATCACATTTTAAAAATATATTCATTATGATATAATTAATATCATAAAGGACGTGTTTTAAATGAGTGATTATATTTTAGAATTAAATTCAATAACAAAGGTTAAAAATAAAAATATTATTTTAGATGATATTAATATATCTATTAAACCAGGGCATATGATTGGTATTATAAATGACTCTAATCATTATGCAGATGAGCTTTTAAGAATCATATTAAAGTTATCTAAGCCATCACGCGGTAAAATGCTTTTTATGAATCATGATTTGTTAAAGGAATATTCAAAATGCATTAATCATATTGGCTATATGACTGATTTAAAATATAAAAGAAATTCTACTATACTAGAATATATTCTTCTTACTAATTCATTTTATAAAGCTGATTATACTGATAGAATAACCTATTATATTGATTTATTTAGACTTGATCCTAATAAAAAGCTGGATAATTTAGACATTTATGAAAGAAAAATAGTTTCTTTAATAAACGCCATTTTCTTCACACCTAAATTGTTATTAATAGATAACCTAGATATTGCATTGTCAACAGCCTATTATCCAATAATCACAATGGTTTTAAATGATCTTAAAAATAATGGTACAGCTATTTTATATACAGCTACTAGCTTAAAGCTATCAGAATTAGCTGATGAGCTAATATTACTTAAGGAAGCTAAAATATACTCTAACATTCTTAATAACAATCTTAAATATGTAAATATCACCGGAACACTTTCTGAGAATAAAGAGCTGGATAATCCTAATATATCTAATTTAAAGATTTCATCTAATAATATCTCATTTATATATAATGGTAATATTAATAACCTTTATAAAATACTATCAGTAGTTAATATTCTAAATCTTACTATAGAAAGTCCTAATATAACTAGTTTAGAGGAATTATATGAACAAGAAGTTAATAGCTAACGAGTTTAAATCATCACTTAGAACTTTTATTATATGGTCCTTCATAATATTAATATTTGTATCAACTACCATTATATTATTTCCATTATATAAAAATAATTATGATATAATTAGTGCTAAGATTGAAAAATTACCAAATATATTACTTAAAATACTTTCTATAGATTTAACTACTCTTTCTACCCTTAATGGATATTATGCATTTATTATTGAATACACCTTAATTTTAGGCGCTATTATGGCTTCTATACTATCCTTTAAGGCTATCCTTTGGGATACAATTAATGGATACAATAATTATTTATTTACTAAGCCAATATCAAGAAAAAAAATATTTATTAATAAAATAATTGTATTAGTATTAGAACTATTAATATTTAATATTATATTTAACATTATATCGATTATTCTTCTAAAGATATTTAATTCTGATACAACCTTCAGTGTTATAAAGCTTATTCAAATAAATAGTGCCTTACTACTATCACAATTCACATTCGCAGCGCTTGCTATGATGATTTCATCATTTATTAAAAAACCTAAGCGAATATATCCTATAGCTTTATTAATAATATTAGTATTTTACATTGTATCTATAATAGAAAAACTGATTAATTTCAAATTAATTAGATACATAAATCCATTTAGCTACTTTAAAATCTCTGATATTGTATTAAATGGAACATATAAATATAGTTTTATTATTGCTTCTTTATTTATAATTGTATTTTCTATTAGTATATCCTATAGAGAATATGATTTATTAGAAATAGAAAAATAGCACCAGTCAATTGATATGATACTTCCAAAGTAGACAAATAAAATAATTAAAAGGAATAACAATCC
>JBJEFR010000016.1:0-11465 GCA_051874255.1 Anaeroplasmataceae bacterium | reverse complement strand
AGCTTTAAAGGCAGGAGTTAATGAATGTACTATTTTTAGAAAATTTAAAGAAAAAAAGGAAATAGTTTTAGCTGCAACCAAAATGCCTAAATGGAATCCTTGCTTAAGTGAAGAGGATTTCAAATATAATGGTGATTTAAAAGAGGATTTAATATCATTTTCTAAAGTATATATGAGTAAGGTAACACCAGAAATGGTTAAAATATCCATAGGCTTAAGATCTCCAGAATTAGAAGGAGTAGCTATACCTAGTATTATGGAGGTACCTAATTTATTTAAAAAAATCTTAATCAATTATTTTAATGAAATGATTTCTAAAGGTAAAATAAAAAATTGTAATGTTGAAAGTCTAGCATTACAATTCATTTCTATGAATTTTGGATTTGTTTTTTTAGATGCATCATTTAAAGATAAGCTTGTTGGTATAAGTAAAATAGAATATATAAATAATAGTGTTGAATTATTTATTAATGGAATTTCTAATTAATAAAGTGCTTCTAGCACTTTTTAAATAAATTCAAATGCAAGTAAACACTTGCAAAGGAGGATAACATGAAGGTAATAGATATTAAAATAGATTTTAATGTTACAAAGAATATAAAAAGATTTGTATACGTATATGCTATTATATTGGATAATAATATATATTTAATAGATTCAGGAATTTATGGTAGTGAAAAAATAATAGAGGATACCTTAATAAAAAACGGATATAATCCTGAAAATATTAAAGGAATATTTTTGACACATTCTCATCCTGATCATATAGGTGGTGCATCATATTTTAAAGAAAAATATAATGCAGTTATTTATGCTAGTGAAGGTGAAAAGCCATGGATTGAGGATATTGATCTACAATATAATAAAAGACCAATCCCTAATTTTTATAGTCTTGTTAAAAAATCAGTTAAGGTTGATTATATTGTAAAGAATAATGAATCTATTAGTTTAGATAAAAATACTTTTATTAATGTAGTTAAGACACCAGGACATTCATTAGATGAAGTATCATACAAAATAGATAATGTACTTTTTATAGGTGATACAGTACCCTTAAAGAATGATTTATTAATAATGGTAGATAAAGCGTCTTTAATTAATAGCTTAAATGTATTAAGTACTATAAAAGGTTGTGATATTTTTTATCCTGCTTGGGATAGTGCATATACATTAGATACTATGAAAGAAATAATAAAAGAGGCAAAAGATATGATTTTAAAATTAGAGGCAGTTGTTTTAAAGCTTGATAATGGAATAAATTTAGATGAATTAGTTGTTAAAGTATGTGATGATTTAGGCATTAATAGTTTAAATAAAAATCCATTATTTAGCACAACAATAGCTTCGTTAAGAAGAAGGTAATATTATGAGCTGTTATTTTATTATACAAACATATATAGAAGATGATTCTAATATAAGCTTATATGATGAATATATTACTGAGGTTAAGCCTATTGTAGAATCATATGGAGGAAAATATTTAGTAAGAAGTAATAAAGTTAATTCATTACATCCTATGGTTAATCCAAAAAGAGTAATAATAATTGAATTTCCATCACATGAGAATATAGATAAATGCTTCTCATCTAATGAATATAAGAAAATATCTTATAAAAGAACATTAAGTGTGGATGCAAGAGCTATGATAGTAGAAGAATAATATTATCTATTATATATAAAACTTAATATAATGCTTTTACATTCCTCTAAGCTAATATTTAAATTTCCTTTTAAATAATCAATAACTAAATCAACTGTACCATTCGCAAAAAATCTTATTTGAGCGTTTTTAATCTTAGGATCACTAGAGAAAAAGGGTAAGGATATTTTATTAAATACACGTTGAACTAATACATGCTTTAGTTTTTCAATAAAATACATTGGTTCAGATGAATTTACAATTTTTGAATATAATTGTTCGTTGTCCTTAATTAATTTTAGGGCTAAATCAAAAGAGTTTTCAAATGAATCAATGGTAGAAATAGTATTAGATATTATATTACTTAGGGTATTTAATATTTCCTGCTCAAATTCCTGAGCTACATCATAAATATCTTGATAATGTAGATAAAAGGTACTTTTGGCAATATCAGCCCTTTCAATAAGCTCTGTTACGGTTATTTTATGAATGTCTTTTTTTTCACTTACTAAATCTGCAAAAGCCTCTCTTATGGCTTTTTTAGTTTTTATTACATTTCTATATTCCTTTTTCATAATTATTTCCTTTCTGGACTAATTTATTCTATTTGTCCAATATTAGACGTCTATATAAAAATAGAATTATTAATATTTTAACAAAACTATTATAATATACCGGTAAAAATAAATCAACTAAAGAACAAAAATGAACTTTAGTTTGATTTTTGAAAGGAAGGTTTATATGAATAGGTTTTGTAATTTTATATGTAAAAGAAAATGGGTAGTTATTTCAATTTACTTAGTATTATTGGTTTTAGGTATTATTGGAAGTAATTTTGTTAAAATTAATTATAATATTTCTGATTACCTAAGCGATGATTCAAGCAGTAAGGTTGCTATTGAGGTTATAGAGGATGAGTTTGGTATAACTGGTAATCTTCAGGTAATGGTAAAGGATATAGATGAAAATAATGCCAAATTACTTTATAATGATATAGAAAATATTGAGAATGTTTTAATGGTTAATTTTAATATTAATAGTGAAGAATCATATAAGGATAATAATGCTTTATATATTGTATTAATTGATGGAAGTGATTATTCACAAACGGCTTTAGAGGTTACTGAAGAAGTAAAAGATTTAGTAAATACTAAATATAATTATAATGCTGTATATGGAGGATCAACAATTGAAAAGCAGAATCTAAAAAATGGTATTTCAAATGAAATAATTTATATAATGATTGTAGCTATTTCCTTAGTTATAGTAATATTATTATTTACATCTAAATCTTGGGTAGAGCCACTAATATTATTATGTGTCCTTGGAGTAGCGATTGTTATTAATAGTGGATCTAATGTTGTTTTTGGTGAAATATCATATATAACAAACTCAATTGCGGCAATCTTACAATTAGCCTTATCAATTGATTATAGCATTGTATTAATTCATACCTATAAAAAGTCACAAGAGGAAGGAATTGAAAATAATGAGGCAATGAAGAATGCTATAAAAAAATGTGTAAATCCTGTATCTGCAAGTGGACTTACAACTATTGCTGGATTATTATCATTAGTATTCATGTCATTTACAATTGGATTTGACATAGGAATGGTTTTAATGAAGGGAATATTAATATCAGTTATTACATCACTTACATTATTACCTGCTGTTATATTATTATGTGATAAGTTGCTTATTAAAACTAAGAAAAAGGCATTACATTTAAAGGGGAATTTTATGGCTAAAATAGCCATAAAAGCCTCTAAATTTATAGTTCCTATTGCGCTTATTGTTATTGTATTATGTGCTGTATTAAAGGAAAATGTAAATTATTCATTTTCAGATACAAAAATGAATAATAATGAGATAGTAGAAACTTTTGGACAAAATAATAGTGTTATAGTAGTATTTAAAAATGATGATACTTCATATCAAAAACAAGAGGAATATATCGTAAAATTAAATGAGTATGAAGAAAATATATTAGTAAATTATCAAGCTTATATTAATACTGTAGGTGAAAAATTAAGTATTGATAAGGCTATGAATATGCTTGAATTATCAGAAGCAGAAGCTTTAGAAATTTATGAGCTATATTATATTAATAACGATAATAATATTGTTAAATTAGATTTTAATAGTTTAATAAATTATACTTGTTATTTAATACTAAATGATGCTGAAGTAAGTGAAATGCTTGATGAAGAAACGAAAAATTCTATAATTGGTGTTAAGAGTATAATTGATTTACTTAATAGTAATAATTCATCAACTGAATTTTATAATGCCTTACAAGGCTTTGGCTCAAATACTAGTATAGATGATATTAAGCATTTATATGGAATATATAGCTATCCATATTTAGAGAATAATAAGGTAGAGATTGAAAATATGCTAAATCTTATTATTAACTATGCAAGCTCAAATGAAGGTTTAATAGATTCAGATAGCCTAAATTCTTTAAAGAGCTTAAATGAAAATATAAAAGAATTTAATAATCAAATGGAAACATTATTAACTAAAGAAATGTTTAAATATATAATGCTTGAAAATCAAGTGTCATTATCAGATGAAGAAATTGATAATATATATGAATCTTATTTTTTAACTAATAATTTAGAAGTGAGTGAAGCTATTGCTTATTTAAAAATTATGAATCATATTAAGAATATGGGGATTATTACAGATGAAGCATTTGTTAGTCAAATAGATAATTATAATAATTTGTATAATTTGATTAATAGTAGCTGTTCTTATAATGAGTTTATTACTTCATTAGAATATATTGTATATGGATTTAGTGGAAATATGGTAGATATTGATATTTCTGATGATATGATTTTTGAAATGTATATAATTTATTTTAATATGTTAAATATGTTTGATGATGTTAAAATACTTGGAATAGATTTTTTAAATTTTATATTAGAAGAATATGAAACAAATACTATTATTAGAACAAAGATTTCAGATTCAGATTACTTAAATTTATGTAATATGAAAAATATATATACATTATCAACTGATTTAACAATATATAATTATAAAGATATGACAAACATATTAACTACTTTAAATAGCTCCCTAGAATCAGATATGATTAGTGGAATATATATTAAGTATGCAATTAGTAATAACCTTAATAATAGTGATGAAATTATAGCTATTGATTTATTTAATTTTATTAATGAAGAAGTAGAAACTAATACTCTTTTAAAACAAAAATTAGATTCATCTAAATTAGAAATGCTTGATTCAACAAGAAATACTATAGATAAAGCCTTAAATATATTTGTTAGTGATAATTATCAAAGAATGATATTATCATTAAATGTTAATAATGATGATGAAAATTCAGATGAAGTAGTAGAGTATATTACCAAAATTACAAAAGAGGTATTTGGTGATGATTCATATCTTGCAGGAGAATTATTATCTACATATGATTTAAGAGAATCATTTGAATTTGATAGTTTATTAATTTCAATTTTAACAGTAGTATCAATTTTTATTGTGCTATTAGTTGTATTTAGGTCATTATCATTCCCAATAGTTTTATTAGTTGTAATACAAGGTGCTATTTGGATTACTTGTTCAATATTAGTTCTATTCAAAAGTGATATTTTCTTCATGAGCTATATTGTTTCATCATCTATTTTGATGGGTGCAACAATAGATTATGGTATTTTAATGGCAAATAGCTATGTAGAATATAGAAATGAATTGGATAAGAAGGAAGCTTTATTAAAAGCTATTGAGACTGCCTTACCTACTATATTTACCTCTGGATTAATTCTTATAATATGTGGCTTTGTAATTAGCTTTATATCTAATCAGGTATCTATCGCAACTGTTGGAAAAATTATTGGATCTGGAACTATAACAAGTGTTATTATGGTATTATTTGTTTTACCATCAATACTATATCTATTAGATAAATTTATAATTAAATTAACATTAAGAAAGAAAAAGAATAATTAAATTATATATTTAATATGGTTACAAACAATAAAATGTTAGTAACCATATTTTTATTAAGATTTTTTAAAGAAACTTACTTGCTTTTTTTAAAAGAAATGGTATAATTAAATTAGAATAATTCTAATTTTAAAAATTTAATAAGGAGGAGGTATATTGGCAAGATATAAGGATGAAATCTTGAAATTAGTTATTTCTTCTAATAATCATCTTACAGCTGAGGAAATATATCTTAAATTAAAGGAATATATGCCTAAGGTTGTTCTTGCGACGGTTTATAATAATCTTAATTCGTTATGTCTAGAAAATAAAATTAATAGAATAACTATTCAGGGATGCCCTGATAGATATGATAATGTTATTAAGCATGATCATTTAATATGTAGAAAATGTCAAAAAATAAATGATATTTATATAGGTGATTTTAGTGAGTATTTAACTAATAGATTAAAGATTAATGATTTAACCTATGATTTAAAAATTTATTATTTATGTGATGAATGTAAGGGAGGTATGAAATGATGCATAAGGATTTAAGTGTTAGAGTACCAATTGAATTAGATAATCCAAGTATTGAAAGAATTGAAGATAAATGTATTAATTGTGGACTTTGTAAAAATGTTTGTCAAAATGATATTGGAGTATTGGGAACCTATACATTAGCTCAAACTGATAATAAGGCGATATGTATTAATTGTGGTCAATGTAGAAATGTTTGTCCTGTTGATAGTATTATTGAAAAATACGAGTATCATGCAGTAAGAGAACAAATTAAAAATAAGGATAAGATAGTAATAGTTTCAACATCACCTTCAGTAAGAGCGGCTCTTGGAGAGGAATTTGGACTTCTAGATGGAAGCTTTGTTCAAGGAAAAATGGTGGCCTTACTTAGAAAATTAGGATTTAAATATGTTTTAGATACTAATTTCTCTGCGGATTTAACAATAATGGAGGAAGCAAGTGAATTAATAGAAAGAGTGACTAAGAATAAGCCACTTCCACAGTTTACAAGCTGTTGTCCAGCATGGGTTAAGTTTGTTGAAATGTATTATCCAGATTTAAGATATAATTTATCATCAGCAAAGAGCCCAATAGGAATGCAAGGACCAACTATTAAGACTTATTTTGCGAAGAAAAATAATCTTGATCCTAAAAAGATTATTAATGTTGCCCTTACTCCTTGTACAGCTAAGAAAATGGAAATAAGAAGAGAAGAATTCCATTCAG
Organism: Anaeroplasmataceae bacterium; assembly: GCA_051874255.1. Lineage (GTDB taxonomy): Bacteria > Bacillota_I > Bacilli_A > Acholeplasmatales > Anaeroplasmataceae > UBA3206. The sequence continues at coordinate 4,618 of JBJEFR010000016.1, read as the reverse complement.
CAGCTGATTATTATAATGATCCTCTTATGAAGGATATGGATTATGTTATTACTACTCATGAGCTTGCGCTATGGGCACGTGAAGAAGGAATTGATTTTAATAATCTTGATGATAGTGATTATGATAACTTTATGGGTGCAGCCTCAGGAGCTGGAGTAATATTTGGTAATACTGGTGGAGTAATGGAGGCAGCTTTAAGAACAGCTTATTCGTTTTTAACTGGTAGTGAGGCTCCTATTGATTTCATTAAGTTATTGCCTGTAAGAGGCTATGATGGAATTAGAGAAGCAACTATAAAAATTAATGATTTAGATTTAAATGTTGCGGTAGTACACGGTACAGCTAATGCAAGAAAAATGATAGAACGTATTAAGGAAGGTAATAAACAATATCATTTTATTGAGGTTATGACATGTCCTTTAGGATGCATTGGTGGTGGTGGACAACCAAAGCAATTAAATAAAAATATGACTGATGTTAGAAAGGCTAGAATAAATGCATTATATAAGCATGATAGCGAGCTTTCTTTAAGAGTAAGTCATAAAAATCCAGAGGTGCTTAAGGTTTACGAAGAATTCTATGGTAAGCCATTAAGTGAGTTAGCAGAGAAAATGCTACACACAATATATTATGATAAGAGTAATTTATTAGGAAAGAAAGAGGTAGAAAGTATGGCAAAATTTAAATGTAAGGTATGTGGATATATCCACGAAGGAGACAGTGCACCAGAGGTATGCCCTGTATGCAAACAAAGCGGAGTATTTGAAGAAATAAAGGAAGCAAATAATCCTTATGCAGGAACTGAAACTGAAAAGAATTTATGGACAGCATTTGCAGGAGAATCACAAGCTAGAAATAAATATACTTATTTTGCATCAGTAGCTAAGAAACAAGGATTTGAACAAATTGCGGCTTTATTCTTACAAACTGCAGAGAATGAGAAGGAACATGCAAAAATGTGGTTTAAGGAGCTTAATGAGCTTGGAGATACAGCACAAAACCTATTACATGCAGCAGAAGGTGAAAATTATGAATGGACAGATATGTATGATAATTTCGCTAAAACTGCAGAAGCTGAAGGATTCAAAGAGCTTGCAGCTAAATTCCGTATGGTAGGAGAAATAGAGCGTCATCATGAGGAACGCTATAGAGCTTTACTTCATAATGTAGAAGCTAAAGAGGTTTTTGAAAAGAGCGAGGTAAAGGTTTGGGAATGCCGTAACTGTGGTCATATTGTAGTTGGAACAAAGGCTCCTGATGTATGTCCTGTATGTGCACATCCACAAAGCTATTTTGAGGTTCGTAAAGAAAACTATTAATATTAAAAGATAGTCCTGATTTTCCTCAGGACTATTTTTTTATGTTTAAAAGTGGTAAAATTTAATCAAATGGAGTTGTTTTTTATGATAGATGAAATAAAAAAATATTTAAATGATATAGCTAATGATGAATATTGTTTATTTTCAAATAAAATAATTAAGACAAATTTAAAAATATTAGGTGTTAAAACACCAGTTTTAAGAGACCTAGCTAAAAAAATAGCTAAGAATGATTATGAATTATTTTTAAGTGAAAATGATTATTCTTCCTATGAATTAGCATTACTAAGTGCTTTTGTAATAGGATATGCTAAAATGGAAAATGAAAAAAGGCTAGATTATATTGAAGCATTTATTCCTAAAATAGATAACTGGGCTGTGCATGATGGTTTAGTGTCATCACTTAAATTTACAAAAAAGAATAAAGAATTAGTATTTGAATTTTTAAAGAGGTATATTAAAAGTAAAAAAGAATATGAGGTTAGATTTGTAGCTATTATGCTAATGGATTATTATTTGTGTGATGAATATATAGATGAGGATTTTAAAATATTAAAATCTCTTTATACTAAAGATTATTATGCAAAAATGGGTGTTGCCTGGTTTTTAGCTACTGCCGCTATTAATTATAGTGATAGAGTATATATTTATTTAAAAGAGAATAATGATTTAGATATTCTTAATATGACGATAAGAAAAATAAGAGATTCATATCGTATTGATCCTTTTTTTAAAGAAAAAGTATTAGAACTAAAAAAATAAGTAAGAGGAGGATAATCAATATTTATTTATTGATTGATTTATATGCTAGCGTTTGTTGTAAAATATTTATTGATTTTTTTTGTAGGTTCTTTAATTGGATATTTAATAGAGGTATTTTATAGACGCTTTGTTTCTCAAAAGCGTTGGATGAATCCTGGCTTTTTAAAAGGACCTTATTTACCTTTATATGGATTTGGGCTTGTAGCACTATATGTAATATGCTCAATAGATTTGAATATCCCAAGAGTTTATGAAGTAATAACTAAAAGTATTATTATTTTAGTAGCTATGACTCTTATTGAATTAATTGCTGGATTAATATTTGTAAAAGGAATGAAGATAAAATTGTGGGATTATTCTGACAGATGGCTTAATTTCGAAGGAATTATATGTCCACTATATTCATTTTTTTGGGGAATAATTGGATTTGGATATTTTATGTATATTCATCCACTAATAGTAGATGTTGTTAATTATTGGAGTCAAAATCAAATATTATCATTCTTTGTAGGGGCAATATTTGGTATATTTATAGTTGATGTTGTAGTTGAATTAAATGTTGCAACTAAAATCTCTGCCTTTGCTCATAAGCATAATATGACTTTAAATTATGAGGTTATGAGGACATCAATTAAAGAGCTTCCAGGTAAAATTAAAGATAAGATAAATAATTCAAAGGAAATATATAAAGAAAATGTTGAGGTATTTTTAAATAACGAAAAGAACGTTGATAGATTTGCGATAGCTGGATTTATTACAAGCTTTTTAGGATTTATTGCCTTCCCACTTGGTTTATCACTTATTGGTTTAAAGTCTAAGAAATATAAAAAGCTTGCGATAGCTGGTATAGTTATTACAGCTATTGAAATAATTCTTTTAATAGTATTTGGCTTTTTATATAGAATATAATATTTAATCAAGAAAATAACAAAATGCTAAATTTTTAACTAAAAAATGCCATTTATTTTAATAAAATGTTGTTGAAATAAAAATATTATGATAGAATATTTTCATATATAAAGGAGTGTTTTGTTTGTTTTTAAGTATTCTTTCTAAAATATCTGATTTTATTGATAAAATAAATGGAAATATTTTATCACCAATTATGATGATTTTAATATTGGGAACAGGTATCTTGCTTACAGTTAGATTAAAATGTTTGCAAGTAACCTATTTCCCTCATAGTATTTCAGAAACGATAGTTCCATCAGTTAAATCTATTTTTGTAAAAAATGAAAAAGAAAAGAAGAAGGGTGCAGTTTCACAGTTCCAGGCATTCTCAGCTGCGATAGCAGGTACAGTTGGTACTGGAAATATAGTAGGTGTATCGACAGCTCTTTGTTTAGGTGGACCTGGAGCAATTTTTTGGATGTGGTTTAGTGCATTCTTTGGAATGCTAACTAATTTTAGCGAAAATGTACTTGGTATATATTATCGTCAAAAAAATGAAAAGGGTGAATATCGTGGTGGTGCGATGTATTATATCACCCATGGACTTGGTTGGAAATGGCTAGCTATTATGTTTAGTGCCTTTTGTGTACTAGCATCTATTGGCTACAATATGGCACAAGTAAATAGTATATCTTCAACACTAAAATCCTCAATTAATGTTCCATTACTTGTAACAGGAATTATTGTTGCAGTAATAGTATTTTTAGTTATTGTTGGTGGAATAGAGCGTATTGGTAAAATTGCTTCATATATTGTACCAATTATGGCTTTAATTTTTATTTTCCTAGCAATAATAATAATTTTTATGAATGTTACAGCTATTCCAAATGCTTTTAAACGAATATTTAGTGAAGCCTTTAGCTTTAAATCTTTTGGCTCTGGAATTATGGGATATGGTATTTTAAGAGGAATGAGATATGGAGTTGCACGTGGTGTATTTTCAAATGAGGCAGGGCTTGGATCATCTGTTATGGCACACTGTGCATCAGATGTAAAAGAACCAGTTAAACAAGGATTATGGGGTATTTTTGAAGTATTTTTAGATACATTCATAATTTGTACATTAATGGCTCTTGTATTCCTTACTTCAGGAGCATATGATTTGTATTTATCTGGATTAATAGAAAAAGGTGCACCTATGGCTTTGTGGGCATTTGAAAATAATCTAGGATTATTTGGCAAAATAATATTTACAATAATACTACCATTATTTGCCTTTACAACCGTTTTATCTTGGGAGTATTATGGTGAATGTGGAGCCTCATATTTATTTGGAGATAAGGCTATCCTACCATTTAAGATAATATATGTATTGTTAGTTGTTGCCGGTGCAACCTTAAAGATAGATATTGTATGGAATCTATCGGATAGCTTTAATGTATTAATGGCTGTACCAAACTTAATTGCGGTAATTCTTTTATCAGGTGTTTTAAAGCGTGTTGTTTTAAACTATAAGCAAAGAAGAAAGGATAAATCAATTAAGCCTATGCTTTCAGTTTATGAGAAGCACAATGAGGAATTGATTAAAGAATTATATACTGAACTTGAAATAGAAGTAAAATAAAAGATGTTTGCAAAACATCTTT
>JBJEFR010000015.1:0-46774 GCA_051874255.1 Anaeroplasmataceae bacterium | reverse complement strand
TTATTTGAAAAAATAGGCTCGTTTTTATTTAATAAAAATAGAAAGTATGTTATAATTAATTGATTATGAGAAAAAGGTGAATATTGTGAAAAACTTAGCTGATTTATTATTTCCAAATGTAGTGGAAACATATGATGATATTTTAAAAAAATATCCTAGAAGACCAGAGGGAACTGTATGTACTAGATTAGCTCCTTCCCCAACAGGATTTTTACATATAGGAGGAGTTTATACAGCTCTAATTAATAAAAAAATAGCTTCTCAAAATAATGGAGTATTTATGCTTCGTATTGAGGATACTGATAAAAAGCGAGAGGTAGAAGGATCAATAGATATCATTTGTAAGGTATTTAATAAATTAAATATCAAAATAAATGAAGGAGTAATTGATCAAACTCATGAAATAGGAAATTATGGACCATATATTCAATCAAATCGTGTTGATATATACCATGTGTTTGCAAAATACCTAGTAAATAAGGGACTAGCTTATCCTTGCTTTTGCACTGAAGAGGAGCTAAATGAGATTCGTCAAAAACAAACTGAGCTTAAGCTTACTCCAGGATATTATAAAGAGTGGGCAAAATACAGAAATATCACAGCTGATGAAGCAGAAAAGCTTATTTCAGAGGGAAGAGAATATGTATTAAGATTTAGAGTTCCAGATAGCGAACCTGATCGTGTAGGTATTCATGATTTAATAAAGGGAGATATTGAAATGGAGAATAATTTCAATGACTTCGTATTATTAAAAACAGATGGAATCCCAACATACCATTTTGCCCATGCCGTTGATGATTTTTTAATGGGAACAAGCCATGTAATAAGAGGAGATGAATGGGTATCAAGCCTACCTATCCATATTCAATTATTTAAAGCCTTAGACTTTAAAATGCCACATTATGCTCATGTTGCCCCAGTAATGAAGCAGGATGGAGAATCAAAAAGAAAGCTTTCTAAAAGAAAGGATCCTGAATCAAGTGCAGAGTATTATTTAATGCATGGATATCCTGTAAAAGCATTATATGTATATCTATATACATTAATTAATTCTAATTTTGAGGAATGGTATCTAGCAAATCCTGATAAAGATATTAATGAATTTGAATTTAAATTTGAAAATATGGGTGTTTCAGGACCATTATATGATCTTGAAAAGCTTGATAATATTTCAAAGGAAATTATTTATAACACAAGCATCGATGATAATGTTAATGGCCTTTTAAAATGGGCTATGGAGTTTAATCCTACTTTATATGAAAGATATAATAATGATATAGATTTTGTAAGAAATATTTTTAAAACTCAAGGAGTAGATTCCTTAGAGCATCGTAAGGATTTAGCATCTTATAGTAAATTTATGGATGAATTTGGATTCCTATATGATGATATATTCTTATCTGATGGAGATTCATATAAAGAAGAATTATATGAAAATGTTAGTAAAGAGGAACTACCAACCCTAGTTAATGCATTTGTTAATTACTTTAAGGATTTAAAGGATGGATTAGCCATTAAAGAGGATGGAACACAAAAGACATTAAAGGATTTAAGTAAAGAGCTTAATTATACAGATAAAAAGAAATATGCTAAAAATCCAGAAGCATATAGAGGAGTTATTACCCAATTTTATCATGCCTTAAGAATTATGGTTACTCATAAAACAAGTGGTATATCAATGGATGATGTTATTAATGTACTTGGCTATGATAAGGTAATTAGTAGAATTGAAAATTCTTTATAGGAGGTTTGTATGGATTATAAGGCATTAACTTTAAAGCTAAGAAGTGCAAGGCTATTAAGAGGTGAAAGGCCTTGTGTTGTGACTGTACCCAAAAATAATGGAAAAATATATTCTGGTAAAAAGGATGAGCTTTATATTATGACAATTACTAGTGATAGAATGTTATATTTTCATGCCCTAACTAGATGGTATAAGGATTATGATCCAAAAAGAGATTTTAGAATCAAAATAGATGGCCTTTCATCATACACAAAGGAAGATAGGACTAAGGCTGTTTGTGAATATACTTTTTCAAGTAAAAATGGTGGATTATATTTTCCTATTCGTGTAATTCATGGTGTTAAAGGAACCTATGAAACGGATGTTAATATGGAATACATTATTAGAAAGCTTAATTCCTACGGAATAAAGGAGGATAAGCTTTACGATGGAAAATAAACCTCTAACTCATGAACAAAAGGAACTTATAAAAAGAATTGAACAAGGAAAAAAGGTTAAAAATAATACAGTAACAAAGGAAGACTACCTTAAACAAACAGATAGAAACTATAAGGATGGTGACAGGAATTAATGATTAAGGAATTTATGAAAAATACCTTGCGTGTGGTAAGAAAATCAGATTTAGGTTATATGCTAACTGATGATCATACCGAGGTATTATTACATTTTAGAGAAGCAAATGATATAGCATTAAATCCTGGTGATACTATTGAGGTTTTTATATATTTAGATAAGCAAGGACGCCTTTGTGCAACCTTAAATGAACCAACAGTTACCCTAGATAAGCCAGGATTTGCAACCGTTGTTGAGGTCATTAGTAATCTAGGTGTATTTTTAAGTATAAACTGTGGTAAGGATATTTTACTATCAAAGGATTATTTACCATATAATAAAGAGCTATGGCCAGATATTGACGATAAGATTTTTATATCACTTAAAATTAATAAAAATGGTGTTAAGGCTAAACCGCTTAATAGATTTGAAATAATCGATTTAAATGCTAAACCGAATTATGCTAAAGACCAAGGTGTTGAAGGTTACGTTATAAGAACAGGTGAAGAGGGAATAGGAGTAATTACTACTGATTTAGCCTATATATTTATTCATAAAACTCATTTAAGAAAATCATATCGATTAGGAGAGTATGTTACTCCTAAAATTATTATGATAAAGAAAAATGAATATAATGGTTCTTTAACTGATAATAAAGAAAAAATGATAGATGGAGATTCAGAAATTATTTTAAATTATTTAAAGAATCATAATGGTAGAATGACACTTACAGCTAAAAGTAGTAGTGAAGAAGTAGAAAAAACTTTAAAGCTATCTAGAAAAGCCTTTAAAAGAGCCTTAGGAAATCTTTATAGGGAACAAAAGGTTATTTGTAATGATGATGAGACTATATTAAAATAAAAAAGCTATTTGTGATAGCTTTCATAATATGTTTTTATTAAGGCATCCTCAAGGGTATCGTATTTATAACGATACCTTTTTTCTTCGGGTACAGGATCATAGGCCATTTTGTGAAATGGATTACATTTGATTAATCTTTTTATAGTTAAAAAACTAGCATAAAAGAAATTGAATCTATTATAAGCTGTTTTAGCATATTCACTACAAGTAGGAATGAAACGACAACGCTTAGGCTTATTTGGAGATATATTACGCTGATAATTATCTATTAATTTTAAAATTAATTTTTTCATTATATCATCCTTTCAAAATAATTATAGCACATATATAAATAATATGTCATATTTTAAAAAGGGACGTGAATATATGTGTGGAATTTTATTTAAGTCAAATTATTTTACTAATTGTGATATCTTAAAATTTAAAGAAGCGTTAAAAACTATGACTCATCGAGGGCCAGATGAGTGTGGTTTATATTTTTGCGATGATTATGCAATGGGTCATAATAGACTTGCGATTAGAGATGTAGTTAATGGGCATCAACCCATTAGCATATTAAATCATCACTTAATATATAATGGAGAAATATATAATACAGAGGAATTAAATGATATTTTAAAAAGTAAGGTAATGTGTCATAGTGATTCAGTAATACTCCTTAAAATGCTATTAGAATATAATGAAAAGGCACTTGAAAAGATAAATGGTATTTTTGGATTTGTTTATGTAAGAAATGGTTATGTATTAGCCGCAAGAGATAAAATAGGAATAAAACCACTTTATTATAGTATGATTGATAAGGATATTATTATTTCATCAGAAATTAAAGCGATATTAAAATATAAGGGTGAGGCAATAGTAGATAAAAATGGATTATGTGAGCTTTTAGGATTATTACCATCACATAGTCCAGGAAATACAATATATAAAGGAATATATGAGCTTAAGCCAGGGCATTATTTAACCTATGATAGAACAAATGGACTAAAGATAAATAAGTATTATGATCTAAAGCCTCTTGATTATAATATGTCTTTAGAGGATACCAGATCAATGGTTAAGCATATTCTAGTTGATGCGATAAGAAAACAAATGGTAAGTGATGTTCCATATTGTTCATTTTTAAGTGGTGGATTAGATTCAAGTATTATAGTAGGAGTTATGAAGGAGTATAAGAACAATTTAAATACCTTTAGTATTACCTATGAGGATAATGATAAGGATTTTATTAAAAATGAATTTGAAACCTCTAGTGATGAGGACTATGTTAAGCTTTTAAAAACAAAGCATAGGACTATTACAATAGATAACACAACCTTAATAGATTATTTAAAAACAGCTGTAGTATTAAGAGATGGTCCAGGAATGGTAGATATTGATGCTTCCTTATATTATTTAGCTAAAAGAGTAAAGGAAGATTATAGTGTATCAATGTCAGGAGAATGTAGTGATGAAATATTTGGTGGATATCCTTGGTACTATAAGGACGATAAATATGATATATTCCCATGGATTAGAAATTTAGATTATAGAAATGAGCTAATTAATAAAAACTTAAATATAGATATTAAGGATTATGTTAAGAAAAAATATGATGAGATAATTAAAGAAACTCCAGTATTAAAAACTGATTCAGAAGAAAAAATAAAGGAACGCCAAATGTATTATCTAAATGTTAAATATTTTATGCAATCATTAATTGAAAGACACGATAGAATGACTATGGGTGCATCTCTAGAGGTTAGGGTACCATTTGCGGATTATCGTTTAGTTGATTTATTATATAATGTTCCATTCAATTATAAATATTATAATAATACTGAAAAAGCTTTACTTAGAGATAGTATGAAGGAATATATTCCAGAGCTTATTTATAATAGAAAAAAGAGTCCATATCCTAAGACAAGAAGCAAGAAATACTCTAAAACAATAAAGAAACTATTACAAGAGGTATTAAAAGATAAAAATAGTATACTATATACCTTATTTGATAGTGAAAAATTAATAGAATTAGCTAATTCTAATAAAGAATTAGATACTCCTTGGTATGGTCAGTTGATGAGAATTGATCAATTAAGAGCCTTTTTATATCAAATAGATTTTTGGTACAAGGAATATAATATAAAGCTAGAGTTAAGTTGAATTTAAATGAATAATAAATCCACTGTTTTCCTCTATGGTTGACAGTGTTTTTTTATTGTGCTATTATATTCTTGAAAAAGAAAAAGATTTGTTAGCTGCCACCAACAAATCTTAAGTGATAATTACTATCCTCATCTAGTATTTTATCATTTCTTTTTTAAATTTTCAATGGAAGGAGGATAATATACTATGGGAATTTTTACTAAACTAGCTAGAAGTGTAGTATTTCATTGTACTGAAAAGCCAAAACATTATGTTCATATAGATAGTCCTAAGTCTTTACAGGATCTTAGACAAATTCAATATAATAATTGGTGCAAGGCTAAAAGTGTGTATAATGGTTCGTATTTACCTAAGAAGCCTGATATGTTACTATGTAAAGGATGGAATGAAATAACGCCAAAAGAAATGAAACAAAAAAAGTCTGATGAAAGAACATTCCAAAGAAAAAGTACACTTCAAATTGTTAGATTTGATGATGAAAATGAAAATCAATATGAACATTATCATTGGGAAAATAGAAAATCATTAAAATGTAAAATTAAAAATGATAAAGTGTTTTATTTAGATAAATATGGTAATGTTACTGCAAGAGGATCAAATGAATCTCATATAGCACCATTAGATAAAGAATACATTAAAAAGAAGTAGGAGAAGAATATGGAAAAATATAAATATGCAGAGTTGAAATTGAATGAGTTTTCTGTTCCAACACATTTTCATGATATGTCAGTTATTAATATGAAGTTCTCGAATGATAGTATCCAAATAAGATTTTTATTAGCAAAATATCTCGATGAATTTGGTATTTTAGAGGATGATAAGCATTTTGCTATATTAGAAGTAAAATATGAAGGAATACAAATCGAAACAATAGATTTAGAAGGAGTTATTGATTTTAGAGGTTTAGAAGTATTAAGATTAACTGATATTAATGATATGATTGAACTTAATATATATAATGATAGCTATGATTGTTATTTTAATGTTGCTTTTACGTGTAAAGTCTTCAATTGGAAGATAATTGATGTTGTATCAGAAGAAGAGTATTATAATTATTATAATAATATGTCAGAAAATTCCCGATATTTATTAAAAGTACAGGAATTTGAAGGACCAAAGTGGTCAATATTTGAAGAATAAGACCATTTAAAAAGAAGTAGGTGTGGAATATGAAAGAAATAGAAGATAAACTAAATATTAGTCCGAATTCAATAAATATGCATGATGGATGTTTACTAGCTATGAAATTTGAAAAAGATAATCTCATTTTAAAGTTTATGCTAGAAGAATATACGTTAGATGTTAATTCCAATGTGTTAGAGCCATATGCTGATAAATATATGGTTTTATATGAAAAATTTGAAGGTATAACAATTAATAGCTTTGATTTTGATTCTAGTTTTGATTTTTGCTGTGCTGAAATCTTAGGAAATGAGTATGACGGAAAAGTATTTAAATTGAGTTTATTAGATGATGCTCGTAATTTTGCTTATATTTCATTTTCTTTTACTAGCTTCAAGTGGAAATTTGATAAGTTTATTGATGATAAATTTATAGATGAAGTCTATAGAGTGGCAGCAAAGGATGAGAATTTTAACGATGTATTCGAGATAAATGATGAATTATAGATTCATCAATAGATTCATATGCTGTGTGTGATGTGTGCTTATAAGAAAGAGAGAATAGAATATGATTAGTAAATTTGGAATATGTATACGAAACATAAGAGAACAAAAAAACGATTCATTAAGACAAATGGCTATAAAATTAGGTATATCAGCAGCCTTTCTTTCAGCTATGGAGGTTGGAAGGAAACAAATACCTTTAGAATATTTAGAAAAAATAAAGGGTATTTATAATTTGAGTGAAGAACAGGAAATTGAACTTGAAAATAGCATTTATGAAACTAATGAAAGAGTTCCACTAGAGCTTAGCTTAATGAATGATGCACAAAAGGATGTATCCTTAATGTTTGCAAGAAAAATAAAAACTGCTGATGAAGAATTACTAAAAAAATTAAAGGAAGCTTTATTAGATGAAGAAGACTAATCCACTCAAAATTGTTGAAATAGAAATGATTGCTAATAACTTAAGAAGAGAATTTGGTATTTCACTAGACTCTCATTTTCCTATTTTAGAAATAATTGAAGAACTTCATAATAATGGATTACTTACTATTCAATATATGGAAGATACTGATTCTATATTTGAAGCCAATACACCTGCAAAGTATAATCCAATAGATAATTTTATTTATGTAAAGGAATCAGTTCTAGAGGAATTAGAAAATAAAGAGTATAGAGCTAATTTCACATTAGCACATGAATTATTTCATTATTTTGAATGTAAAGTACTAGGATTTTCTTTTGAAGAGGTAGAAACATGTCCTAGCTATTGTAATCCAGAATGGCAAGCAAATGAATTTGCAGGGCAGTTGCTTATTCCAACTTATTTTATAGAAGGGAATTATGAAACTTTATTACTTGCTAAGAAATTTCATGTAACGGAAGAATGTGTTTTAACTAGGAAATTATATTTTGAAAGAAGAAATAGAAAAAATAGTATATAATATAGCTTAGAAGGAAGTGAAGGTCGTTATATTCGGCATACTATGATAAGAAGAGCTAAAAATACTGATATAGAAAGATTAAATTGTTTATTGTATCAAGTCCATAGAATTCATTCAGAGGGAAGACCAGATATTTTTAAAAGTGGTATGAAAAAATATAGTGATGATGAATTATTAGAAATTATAAGTGATGATAATAAACCTATTTATGTATATACAAATGATGAAGATATAGTAGTAGGATATGCTTTTTGTATTATTAATGAGTATAAGGATAATCCATCTTTAGTAGATAGAAAAGAATTATATATAGATGATTTATGCGTTGATTCTAATATAAGAGGTAAAGGTATCGGTAAGGCTTTATATAACTATGTTTTATTAGAGGCTCAAAGATTATCATGCTACCATGTTACCTTGAATGTATGGTGTTTAAATGAAAGTGCTCTTTGCTTTTATAAATCAATAGGACTTAATCCATTAAAGGTTTATATGGAAAAAATACTTTAAGTGAATATTTAATAATAACTTGTAAATAATACTAATAGGTGATTAAATTGTATATCACTATTAGTATTATTTTTATTTTAATTTTCATATTATTTATTCCTATTTATATTGATGCAAGTAATATTAAAAGTAATACTTTTTTTAATATAAGAATAGGATTTATTAAATTAAAATTAAATTATTATAAGGTAAAAGAAAAAAATAAATTTAATCCTAAGATATTAAAAAATATAGATCAAATATTAAAAAGAATTGATATTATGGTATTTGATATCATTAAATACCATAATTTAAATGATAATCTTTTTTTATTAGGTAGTGCTATATCAATAACTAAATCATATATTCACAAATATTTTAGGAACGTTTATGAAGAAAAATATAGGCTTATATATAGCCAAAGAAGAGATTTTGATTTTCATATAAAAATACGCATAAGAATTGCAGATATGTTATTAATAATAAGGAGGATATATGGATCAAAAAGTAAATACCCTATTAAAGGTGAGTCTTGATAGTATCAAGGATATGATAGATGTTAATACTATAATAGGTGATAGAGTTATAATTGATAGTGATACTAGCATAATACCAGTTAGTAGAGTTAGAATGGGCTTTGTAAGTGGTGGAGGAGATTTATCTTTAAAAGATAATCCACCATTTACAGGAGGTAGTGGGGCAACGATGGGAATAACTCCTATTGGATTTTTGACTATTTATAAGGGAGAAATTAAATTTGTAAATACAAATGAATCAAGCTCTTTTGAGCTTATTTGTAATATTTTATCTAATGTTATTGGAAAAATTGATGATTACTTTAAGAAAAAAGCTATAAATAATATTGAAAAATAATATAATTATGGGTATAATTATTTAGTAATACGTTGATAAAGACTAGTAAAATACTAATGCTTTTTAGAGAGAAATCGGTTGGTGAAAGATTTTAAGATAGGTATTTGAATTCACTTTTGAGTGATGTTAATCGCATCCGTTTTCCGCGTTAAGGAATAATGAGAGCTAGATTTATTCTAGAACTAAGGTGGTACCACGGTTTACAATCGTCCTTTATTTTAAGGATGATTTTTTATTTTATAGGAGGAGAAAATTGTATGATTAAGGAAGAACTTGAAAAAATAATAAGCGATGCTAATGAACAATTTAAAAATGTTAAAGATAAAGTAGAGCTTAATGTTTTAAAGTCAAATTTTTTAGGTAAGAAGGGGCCATTGGCTTCTATTATGGCTAATATGAAGAGCCTAAGTCCTGAAGAGCGTAAAGAGGTAGGAATACTTACTAATAACTTTAAAAATGAGGTTGAAAAGCTTTATAATGACAAAATGACTGAGCTTAATGAAGCTGAAATTAACGAAAAACTTAAAAATGAAACTATTGATGTAACATTACCAGGGGCAAAGCTTAATGTAGGTACAATTCACCCATTAAATCAAGTAATAATGGAGCTAGAGGATTTATTCGTTGGAATGGGATATGAGGTATGTGAAGGACCAGAAATTGAAACTGATGAATATTGCTTCGAGAAATTAAATCTTCCAAAGGGACATCCTGCAAGAGATATGCAAGATACATTCTATATTAATCCTGAGGTGCTTTTACGTAGTCAAACATCTCCTGTTCAAGCAAGAACAATGCTTGAAAAGAAGGGAGCACCTATAAAGATTATTTGTCCAGGTAAGGTTTATCGTAGAGATGCTGATGATGCAACTCACTCACATCAATTTATGCAGTGTGAGGGACTTGTTTTAGGCGAGGATATTTCTTTTGCTAACCTAAAGGGAGTATTACTTGAGGTTGCAAGAAAAATGTTTGGAGAAAAGAATAATATAAGACTTCGTCCAAGCTTTTTCCCATTTACTGAGCCATCTGTTGAGGTTGATGTATCTTGTTCAAAATGCGGTGGAAAAGGATGCTCAATGTGTAAGAACACAGGATGGATTGAGGTACTTGGAGCTGGAATGGTAAATAATAAGGTTCTTGAAATGAGCGGGTATGACTCAACTAAAATTCAAGGATTTGCGTTTGGAATAGGTATTGAACGTGTGGCAATTTTGAAAAATGGTATTGATGATATAAGAAATTTCTATACGAATGATATTAGATTCTTATCTCAATTTAAGGAGGTAAAGTAATATGAAGGTTTCATATAATTGGTTAAAGGATTATTTAAATTTAGATAATATCAAAGTTGAGGATTTAAGTAAAATAATTTCTACTAATGTTGTTGAGATAGAGGCAGAGTATCCTTTATGTAATGCCACTAACCTAGAAATTGGATATGTTAAGGAATGTGAGGATATTGAAGGAACTCATCTTCATAAGACTCAAATTGAATTAAGCGATGGGGTATTTCAAATTGTGTGTGGAGCCCCAAATATGCGTCAAGGTATTAAGGTAATTGTCGCAAGAATTGGAGCTGTTTTACCAGGTGATTTCAAGATTAAGGCATCTAAAATTAGAGGTGTTGAATCAAATGGAATGTGCTGTTCATTACAAGAGCTTGGATTTGAGGATAAATATGTACCAGAGGAATTTAAGGATGGAATATATATATTACCATTTGATGCACCTGTTGGAGAATCACCTTTAAAATATTTATGCTTAGATGATTATGTTTTTGATTTAGAATTAACCTCAAACAGAAGTGATCTACTATCAATTGAGGGAGTTGCCTTTGATGTTGCAGCAAATATAAATCAGCGTGTTAAGGTTAAGAATAATAAGCCTAATTGTATTAGTGAAAAAAATCCTATTAATGTTAAGGTTGAAACAAAGTCATGTCCTAAGTATTTAGCAAGATATGCTAAGGATGTTGTGATTAAAGAATCACCAGAGTGGCTTCGTGCAAGATTAATCGCCGCAGGTGTAAGACCTATTAACAATGTTGTTGATATTACAAATTATGTATTAATGGAAATGGGACAGCCACTTCATTCATTTGATGCTGATAAGCTTGGAAACAATATTGTTGTACGTGAAGCTTGTGAAGGAGAGAAGCTTGTTACCCTTGATGATATAGAACGAGAGCTAATCCCTGGAGATATTGTAATTACCGATGGTAAAACTCCATTATGTGTTGCCGGAGTTATGGGTGGTGCTTCAACCGAGGTTACAAATGAAACTAAAAATGTTGTATTAGAGGCTGCATATTTTGAACCTATGTCAATAAGAAAGACAAGCCAAAGACTTCAATTAAAGAGTGAATCATCTACACGCTTTGAGCGTAAAATTGATTACGAAAGAGTTGATAGAGCTCTAGACTATGCATGTTATTTACTTGAAGAATTAGCTGATGCCAAAATCATGACAGGAGTTGCATCAAATAACCCAGAACCATATAAGGCAGAGGTTGTTACAGTTACTTTAAATAAGGTTAATAAAGTTCTTGGTACATCCTTAAGTGCTTTAGAGCTTGAAAATATCTTTAATGGTCTAGCTTATGAATACACGAATGTTAATAATGAATATAAGATTACAATTCCTTCACGCCGTATGGATTTAGAGAGTTGGGATCAGCATATTATTGAGGATGTTGCCCGTGTATATGGATATAATAATATTCCAACATGCTTACCTAAAACAGATGATAAAGGAACTCTTACTTTAAAACAAAGATTAGAAAGAAATGTTAGATATATCCTTTCTGGTCTTGGAATGAATGAAACAGTAACCTATAGCTTAATTCATGAGCATGATTTATATAACTATACTTTAGAAGAATTAGAGCCAATCAAGGTTTTAATGCCAATGACAGAGGATAGAGCCCTAATGCGTCAAAGCCTTCTTAATGGAATATGTGATGCCATAAGCTATAATAAAGCTCGTAAGGTATCTGATATGGCCTTCTTTGAGCTTGGTAAGAAATATAGCACAGAGGGTGAAACTAATTTAATTAGTGGAGCATTATGTGGATTATATCAATCAAGTATGTGGCAAATGCAAAAAACACCAGTTGATTTCTTCTTGGTTAAGGGTATATTAGATGTATTATTTAATAAGATTGGTTTAACTGTAAAGTATACAGCTGCAACAAATTTAAACAAGAACTTCCATCCAGGAAGAACAGCTCTTATTACATCAAATGATAAAACTATTGGATTTATAGGTGAGCTTCACCCAAGATTCATTAAAGAGCATGATTTACCAAGAGTAGTAGTATTTGAACTTAATGAGGATATTATCCTAGAGCTAAATAATAATGAATTTAAGTATAAAGCTATTACTAAGTTCCCTTCTATCACAAGAGATCTTGCGATAGTATGTAAAAAGGATATTCCTGCAAGTGATATTATTGATTTAGTAAAACAAACAGCTAAAAAGACATTAGTAGATCTACAGGTATTTGATTTATATGTTGGAGAAAATGTTGCAATTGATGAAAAGAGTATAGCTATTAAGCTTGTATTTAATGATCCAACAAAGACATTAGAAACAGCTGATGTGGATAAAACTATTAATAGCATTATTAATAGATTAGATTTCACATTTAAGGCAAGATTAAGATAAAAAAATACGGGATAGCCAAAAACTATTCCGTATTTTTTACTGTTAACTTTATAATTTGCTTTAATTTCTTAATAAATAGTATGCTATAATAACAATAAAGTAAGGTGATAGGCTTGAAAAAAATAAAGGAAGATGAATTTTTTCAAAGGAGAATAGAGCTTTTAAAAAAATATTATCCTGTTGATGAGCAAAATAAAATAATCACTATTAAATTACATTATAATAGTGTTTATGACTTATTAGATTATCAGGTAGGTGATGATCAATGTAAGATGTTTAATGAAGAATTTTTAGAAAAGATTACATCTATTTTTCAAAAAATACCTTCAGGATATAAAGCAGATATTATTCTAGAAATTGACGATTATGATGTATATAGTCCTAAAGATATTATGGGTAAGTTTAATGATTTATTAGAATTAATATCTTATGATGTAGTAAAAAAAAGTAAAAATAATCGTTTGATTTCGGCTATTTTAATCTTAATAGGGATGATAATATTATTAATTAATACTTTATTATATGAGCATAATATATATGGACCTAAGGAAGAATTAGAGGCGGTTATTCTACAAGAATTTTTTGATATAACAAGCTGGGTTTTTATCTGGCAAGCTGTAACTATGCTTTTTTTATCACCATCTAATAAGGCTTTGCAAATAGTTATAATAACTAAAATGCTAAATAAGTTTTCTTTAATGAAAAATGGAGAAATTGTTCAAACTGAAACCAAGGATGCTATATTAGAAAAGAGTAAACTAGATAGCCATAGGCTAAAGGTAAAGAAGACATTATTACTTATAACCTCTACAACTCTTATATTTTTTGGATTAGTATATATAACTAGATTATTTAATACATCAGCCTGGGTTACAGATAGTGAATATCAAAAGTATTTAGTTACCTCTAATATAATCCAAATAGTAATTGGAGTTATAGTTCTGATTATAGGAATAGGCGGATTATCACAATATAATAATCGTAATTTTAAATTAAAGTTTGATACTGAGGTATCTATAGCCATATTTATATTATTATTTATTTTTTGGATATTCTCACTTGTATTTATAAGACCGTATAACATTAACATGGTTATTAAGCTAACATTTATTGTAGTAGCTTATATAGGATATTTAATATCCTGTAAAAAATAAATTATAGATTAAAAAAATATATGTTATAATTTATAAGAAGGATGTGGAAAAATGGAAGAAAATGTTATTAATGAAAGCATTAAAAATGAATGTGTTATTTCAAATGAAGAATTAGTTAAAATTAGCAAGAAATCTATTATATATCAAACACTTAGCTTTTCTATAATTGGAATTGTATTCTTTGTTGTTGGACTTATATTTTTAATCTTAAGACTTGCTAGTAAGATTGATAGCACCTATTTAATATTAATATTAGTATTAATGATTTGTGGGGCATTAATAGCATTATTACCATTTATTATTACTATCTTTATGCCTGCAATCCTTAAGAGACAAAACCAAAGTATTTATGAAGGATTTAAGTCAATAATTATATTTTCTAATGATACTATTGATGCAACTACAATAGCTTCAAATGCTAAAAGTAACAATGTATTTGAATATAAGCATTTATATAAGGTGAAAATATATGATGATATTGTCTTTATGTATTTAAACTCAAATGTGTTATATATGTTTAAACTAAGTGGATTTATTAATGATGATGAAAAGAATTTAGTTATGAATCGTATTTTGAAAAATAAGGTGAAAAATAAATGAAAAGTATATATGGATTATCGTTAGATGATTTAAAGGAGTATTTTATTTCTATAGGATTAAAGCCATTTAGAGCTGTTCAGGTTTATGAATGGATATATCGAAATAAAATAAGAAATTTTAATGATATAACAAATATAAAAAAGGATGTTTTACAAAAGCTAAGTGAGGATTTCTCACTGGAGCTATTTAAAATTAAAGATCATCAAATCGCAAGTGATGGTACACATAAGTTTTTATTTGAGCTTAGTGATGGTAATTTAATTGAAACAGTATTAATGTGTCATCCATATGGGTATAGTGCCTGTGTTACAAGTCAAGTAGGATGCAATATGACATGTGCCTTTTGTGCATCAGGGATGAAAAAAAAGCTAAGAAATCTAGAGGCATCAGAAATAGTATTACAGCTTATGAGTGTAATGAATGAACTAGATTTAAGGATAAGCCATGTTGTTGTGATGGGAATTGGTGAACCATTTGATAATTATGACAATGTGATGAAATTCCTCCATATAATTAATAATCCTCATGGACTTGAAATAGGAGCTAGACATATAAGTGTATCTACCTGTGGTGTAGTCCCAAGAATTTATGATTATGCAAATGAGGATTTACAAAGTAACCTAGCTATAAGTCTACATGCTCCAAATAGTCAAATTAGAAATGAGCTTATGCCTATTAATAAAGCTTATGATATAACAGAGCTTATTAAGGCATTAAAGGATTATATAGCTAAAACAAACAGAAGAGTAACTATTGAATATATCTTACTTGAGGGAATTAACAATAGTGAAAAAAATGCTTTAGAGCTAGCTCACCTATTAAAAGGAATGAATGTTTATGTTAATTTAATTCCTTATAATGAGGTTAAAGAAAAGCCATTTAAGCGTTCAACTATTGAGAATACTAATAAGTTTTTTGATACATTAAAAAAATGTGGAATTAATGTGACTCAAAGATATGAATATGGTAGTGATATTGATGCTGCATGTGGTCAATTAAGAAGTAAACATATGAATAAATAATGAAAAAACACTCAAAATATAATTGGGTGTTTTTTTATGAAATTATTAAAAATTAATATTTTTATTATTATCATAATTATTATAGGATGGATTTTATATTTAGTTGTATTTCCTAAAATAAAGGTTAAGGAGATAACCTTACCTGATTTAAGGAATTATTCATTGAATGATGCAATAAGCTTTTTGAATAATAATAAGCTAAAATATAAAATAATAGAAAGTGATTATTCAGATATCCCCTCAATAATAAATACATTCCCAAGTGGAAATACCTCTGTTAAGAAAGGCTCAACTGTTAAATTATATGTGAGTCTACCAATTGATTCTAAACTAAATGATTATACTAATACAATGTATAAGGATTCTATAGATGAAATTAATGAGTATATTCTTGCAAAGGGATATATTTTAAAGGAAGAATATGTTGTAAGAAATGATATTTCGGAAGGACTAATTATTGATCAGAGAGAAGAAATGGGAATTATAACTATTACTATTGCAAAAAAAAGTGATATTTATCTTTCTAATTACATAGGATTAAATATATTAGATGTAATAGATGAGCTTAGTAATTTAAATATTACTTTAAAATATGTATCATCTCCAGTAGACTTTAATATTATTTTAAAACAATCAGTATATAATAAAAATATCAAAGAAAATAATAATAGTGAAATTATTTTTTATCTTTCTAAAGGCATTTAATTGCCTTTTTTTTAAAATATTATTATAATAGTATTGTTGTTAATAAAGGAGAAAGTATGCCTAAAGGAAGAGTAATTAATTCAAATGGTGGAAATTATATAGTCCTTAGTGAAAATAATGAGGAAGTTAGCTGTAAAGCCTCTGGAAGACTAAGATATGTTAGTGTAGAAGAAAAATCTTCATTTAACTATTCAAAGAATAAAAACAGTAGGAAAACGGATAATAAAAGAATTAAAATTAGTCCTAAGGTTGGAGATTATGTAATATATGACAATAATTACATAATAGAGGTTTTAGAAAGAAAAAATGAGCTTATAAGACCTGATATTAGTAATGTCGATCAAATATTATTAGTATTTGCTGCAAAGGAGCCTAATTTCAGTAATCTATTACTTGATATGTTCTTAGTTAATTTAGAACATGCTAATATAACTCCCTTAATCATTATTAGTAAAATGGATTTATTAACTGATGATGAGTATGTATCATTAAATTTAGAAATGGATTATTATCGTAATCTTGGATACAATGTAGTAATGGTAAATAGTCATAATTTGGTAAATCGAGAAGAAATCGCAAGCCTTTTACATGATAAGGTTAGCGTTGTTTCAGGACAAACTGGTGCAGGTAAATCATCACTTATTAATGCGTTAATTCCTGGATTTAAGCTTAATACTCAGGAAATTTCAAAGGCATTAGGAAGAGGTAAGCATACTACTAGAGAAACGACATTATATAGATATTATGGGGGACTTATTGGAGATACACCAGGTTTTTCTAAATTAGATTTATCAGATATTAATCCAACTGAGCTAAAGGATTATTTTGTTGAATTCAAGAATTATTCTTGTAAATTTAATGATTGTCTTCATACTAAGGGAACTAAGGGCTGCAAGGTGTGTGAGGCAGTAGAAAAAAAGGAGATTAAGGAATCTCGCTATTTTAATTATTTAAGGCTACTTAATGATATAAAGGAAGGTATTAAATTATGAAACTGAGTCCATCTTTTTTAACCTGTGATTTTTCGAATTTAAAGAATGAATTAGATCAAATAAAGGATTATGTAGAATATATACATGTAGATGTAATGGATGGTGATTTTGTACCTAATATTACATTTGGCCCAAAGTTTGTTGGTGATTTTAGGAAGTATTATCCTAATAATATTTTTGATGTTCATTTAATGATATCTAACCCATTAAAATATGTTGAAGCTTTTGCGGGCGCTGGAAGTGATATTATTACATTTCATTATGAATCAAAAAGTAATGTGATGGATACTATAAATGAAATAAAAAAATTTAATAAAAAAGTAGGTTTGTCTATAAAGCCTAATACTGATGTTAGTGAAATAGAAAAGTATTTACCATTTGTTGATTTAGTTTTAGTTATGAGTGTTGAGCCAGGCTTTGGAGGACAAAAGTTTATGCCTTCTAGCGTAAGGAAAATAGAATTATTAGAAAAATATAGAAAAGAAAATGGGTATAAATATCTAATAGAGGTAGATGGTGGTATAAATAATGAGACTATAAAGGATGTTGTAGCTGCTAAAGTTGATATAGTAGTTGCCGGATCATATATTATGAATACCTCTAATAAAAAGGAAAGAATTGAAATATTAATGAATAATTAAAAAAAATAGGCATATATATTATTAGGTGATAAAGTGAGATTCCTAGTAATACGTATGCCTAAATTTATTTCACGTATAATATTATTTTTTAAAGGACTATTTAAAAGTAAATAGTCTTTTTTTATACAAAAAAATCGGTATAAAACCGATTGCTTTGTGTATTTTATATTAAGCTCTGTTTAAGTTTAATTTCTTTAAAGCTCTTGCAGAAATCTTTACCTTCTTAACGTTACCATTTTCATCAACGATACGTACAGTTTGTAAATTTGCTTTCCATGTACGGCGAGTAGCATTTAAAGCGTGGCTTCTTTGATTTCCAAATACAGTTGTTTTTCCTGTTACATAACATTTAGCCATAAGTATAATCCTCCTATGTTGACAAAATATTTTTATTCAAGCCTTATTATTTTAACATATTGAATAAATAAATCAAGTCTTTTCATAAAAAAAATATTTTTTTCTTTAAAAAAACTAACAAAATACCTTTAAATGTCGTGATTATGTAAAAAATGTTTTACATTATTAAATAATGTGATATAATGGGTATGGGTTTATTGTACCTATAATTAGTAGAAAAAATAAAAAATTTGACTTATGTAAATAGATTTGATATACTTTAAAAAGTGAAAAATAGGAGGGCATATTTATGTCTAATAATACTATTGGTAGTTCCTTATTAAAGAAAATGATAAAGAACGGAGCTATTAACCTAAAGAATCAACATAAAGAGATTGATTCACTAAATGTTTTCCCAGTACCAGATGGTGATACCGGAACAAACATGCAAATGACTATGATGTCAGGTGTAGCTGAAATGGAAAAGTGCCAATCAGATTCAATTGTTGATTTAGCTAAAGCTCTATCACGAGGATTATTGATGGGAGCGAGAGGAAATTCTGGAGTTATTTTATCTCAGTTTTTCCGAGGAATTTATGTAAAAATTAAAGAATTAGGTAAAGAAGAATTAAGCTTAAATGATTTTGTATTATGCTTAGTATCAGGCTATGAGGTTGCCTATAAGGCGGTAATGGAACCAGTTGAGGGAACAATTTTAACAGTTGTTCGTGAGGCAGCTCAAAAAATGGAAAATGAAAAAAGCTTTGAATCGCTTGAGGATTTATTAAGAAAGTATATTAATCAAGCTAAGATTTCTCTTGAAAATACTCCTAATTTACTTCCTGTACTAAAAGAGGCTGGAGTAGTTGACAGTGGAGGAGCTGGATTCATAAAGGTTGCAGAAGGTATGCTTCTTGCCGTTAAGGATGAAATATTAGAGGATATCGATAGCAATGCAGTTTCTTCTGGAAGTGCTCAAAGTGAAGTTTCTTCAGATATTAAGTATGGATATTGTACTGAATTTATTATTGATTTAAATGAAGGTGTTATCTTCAATGAATCTGATTTAAGAGAACCATTATTAAATATGGGAGATTCATTAGTATTAGTAAATGATGAAAATCTAGTTAAGGTACATGTTCATGTTAATAATCCAGGTGCAGTATTAGAATTAGCTCAAAAATATGGTGAGTTTGTTAAAATCAAGGTTGAGAATATGCGTTTACAGCATAGCGAGCTTATCAATAAAGAAGCAGAAAAGAAAGAAGAAGTAAAAGAAGCTCCTAAGAAGGAATATGGAATTATTTCTGTATGCTTCGGAGATGGTATTAAAAATACCTTCAAGGAGTTAGGTGTTGACTACATTATTGATGGTGGACAAACTATGAATCCACCTACTGAAGAATTTGTAAAGGCTGTTAAGGCTGTAAATGCTGAAAATGTAATTATTATACCTAATAACTCAAATGTAATTCTTTCTGCTGAACAAGCAACAAAGATTTGTGATGATCAAAAAATTGCTGTATTAAAGGCTAAGACTGTAGCTCAAGGATATGCTTCATTAATGGTTTTTGATCCTTCTATGTCTTTAGAAGAAAATGTAGAGGAAATGACTAATGTAATTAAGCATACAGGCTCTGGAGAAATTACTTATGCTGTTCGTGATACTGAAATTAAGGGTGTTAAAATTCAGTCTGGAGATTACATGGGTATTTGTAACGGAGAGATTGTTGTATCTGTAGTAGAACGTATTGAGGCTACAAAGGAAGTTTTAAATCAGCTTATAAATGAGGATTCAGCAATCGTTACTATTTTCTATGGAAATACTATTGAGGAATCAGAGGCTTTAGAATTAAAATCATATTGTGAGAATATAAATGAGGATCTTGAGGTTGTCGTTATTGAAGGAAATCAAGAGATTTACTCATATATTATTTCAGTTGAATAATAAATAAGGTTGGGATTCCAACCTTATTTTTTTAGGAGAATATTATGTTAGATGAGGATATAGCTTATATTAAAGGAATAGGTGAAAAAACTAAATATTATTTGAATAAGGATGGAATATATAAATCATATGATTTAATTATGACATTACCTAAAAGATATATAAGCTATTCTTTGGCTAATATAAAAGATATTAAAGAGGATAGCTTGGTTACTATAAAGGGAGAAATAGTAAGCCTAGTTGCCGTAAGAAGGATTAGAGGTAATTTAAATAGTCTTATTTTTACTATGATGTGTGATGATACTAAAATAAGAGTGTTGATTTTTGGGCAAGAGTTTCTAAGATATAAGCTTAAAAAGGGAATAAAGGCTATATTTTATGGTACATATAAGCCACAGCTTAAGGAAATGGTTGTAAGAGAATGCTTTTTTGATTTATTTAAAGAAAAAATAGTACCTATTTATCCTATTTCTAATATTTCTAGTAAGCTTATTGGAAAATATATTGATAATATATATGCCTCCTCAAAACCAAATTTTATAGATCCGTTACCTACCTATTTAAAAGAAAAATATCGATTATTAGAATATAATGAATATTTATATAAGGCTCATTTCCCTAAAAATAATAAAGATCTTATAGAGATAACTAGAAGAACTAAATATGAAACATATTTAAAATATGCTATTAGGATGAACTCTTTAAGATATTATCTAGATACCTCAAATAAGGCTCCTAAGGAATTTGATTATTCTAAAATAGAGGAATTAATAAATTCTCTAGCCTATAAATTAACTATTGATCAAGAGAATACAATAAAAGATATTATTTCGGATTTAAGAAGAAATAAATTAATGAATAGATTAGTTCAAGGTGATGTTGGAAGTGGAAAGAGCATTGTAGCTTTAATTAGTGCCTATGCAACTATTCTTTCAGGTTATCAGGTAGCTTTAATGGTTCCTAGTGAGGTTTTATCAGTTCAGCATTATAATTATTTTAAAAAAATTTTGGATAAATATAATATTAGAATTGAACTTTTAAATTCATCTATTAAAAAAAGCTCAAAAACTAAAATTATAGAAGAATTAAAGAATGGTAACATTGATATTATTATTGGTACTCAAAGCTTAATTGAGGATAAAATAACTTTTAAAAATCTAGGATTAACAATAATAGATGAACAACATAAATTTGGAGTAAATGAAAGAAGTAAGCTTATTGAAAAGGGAATTAATGTTGATTCATTATTCTTGACAGCAACTCCTATCCCAAGAACTTTAGGTATAACAAGATTTGGTGATTTAGATATATCAAGTATTCATAGTATGCCAAATGGAAGAGAAAAGGTAATGACAAAGGTAGTAGCACTAGATGATGATGAATTTATAAATGGCGCTATTATGAAAAATGTTAAAAGAGGACATCAGGTTTTTGTTGTAGTACCAGTAATAAATGAATCTGTTGAGGGAAATCTTATAAATATTAATGATAAATATGAAGAGCTTAAAAAGGCATTGCCTAATGTAAGAATGGATATATTACATGGTGATATGAAGGATGATTTAAAAAATCAAAAAATGTGTTTATTTAAAAATCATGAGCTTGATGTATTAATTTCAACCTCTGTTATTGAGGTTGGAATTGATATTGAAAATGCAACCTTAATGATTATTTATAATGCTGAAAGATTCGGTTTGTCTAGTCTTCACCAATTAAGAGGTAGAGTGGGACGAAATAATTTAAAATGTGGATGTATTCTAGCAACGACATCTACCTTATGTGAAAGACTAAGAGTTATGGAGGAATGCTATGATTGTTTTAGCTTAAGTGATTATGATTTAAAGCTAAGAGGTCCAGGTGATATACTCGGAAATGCTCAAAGCGGATTTTTAAGTTTGAATATTGAAAATGATATGAAAATATATAATTGTGCTAAAGAGGATGCATTCGAATTATATAATAATTATTTAAAGGGAAATAAGGAGAAAATAGTAGAAGATATTATAAATGAAATTAATAATAATAAAATTAAGCTTAATTAATTTATAATATGATATAATAATATTGATTTTTATTGAAAGGAATGATTAATTTGATAAAGATAGCAGTAGATGCAATGGGTGGAGATTACGGTATCCAAACAACTATTCCAGCTGCAATGAAGGCAGTTAAGGATTTTAAAGATATTGAAATAACATTATATGGCGATGAAGCACAAATAAAGCCATTACTTACAAATAGTGAAAGAATACATATTGTAAATACAACACAGGTATTAGATATGGGAGAGCATGATCCAGTTAAGGCTATTAGAAATAATAGAGATTCTTCAATGGTCTGTGCTCTTCGTGCAGGTAAAAACAAAGAAGCAGATGCCGTTGTATCAAACGGACCAACTCAGTGTTTAATAGTAGGAGCTCATCTTGTTGTAAGAAAGCTAGAGCAAATGTCAAGAGTGGCATTATGTCCTATTATCCCATCATTTGATGGCAAGGGAAGACTTTTGTTAGATGTAGGAGCTAATGTTGAGCTTAAGCCTAATCACCTACATGAGCTAGCTGTTTGTGCATCAATCGTAGCTAAAGAAGTATTAGGAGTAGAAAACCCTACAGTAGGTATTTTAAATATTGGTGAAGAAAAGGGAAAAGGACGTCTTGTTGATCAAGAGACATATGACTTATTTAGCGAATCTAAGGATATTAATTTCTATGGAAATGTTGAGCCAAATTTCATTTTAACAAGTGACTGTACAATATTTTTAACTGATGGATTTACAGGAAATATGGTCATGAAGGGAATTGAGGGTACAGCTAAAACAATGGGGCGTATTCTTAAACAAGAAATTAAATCATCACTTGGTGGAAAAATCGGATATTTATTTATGAGAAAAAATCTAAAAAGATTTGCAAAGAGAATGGATACAGCTGAGGTTGGTGGCGCAATGGTTCTTGGTGTAGGAGTACCTGTTATTAAGTGTCATGGTTCAAGTAAGGAATATGATTTTTACTGTGCAATACGACAAGCAAGAGTAATGGTTATGAATGAGGTAGTTGAAAAGGTTAAGAATAAGCTATCAGAATTAACAAAAACAGAGGATGAAGGAAATGAAAACAATTAATACCCTAGAGGATAGATTAGGTGTAAAATTTAAAAATCTTCAGTTGTTAAAAACAGCATTAACCCATTCCTCATATTCTAATGAGAATGGTGGAGAATGTAATGAAAGGCTTGAGTTTTTAGGTGATGCTGTACTTGAGCTATGCATGAGTAAATATCTTATCAACCACTATAATCTAAGTGAAGGAGATATGACTAAAAAAAGAGCTCAATCAGTTAGAGAGGAAGCTTTAGTTATATATGCTAATCATTTAGAATTATCAGAGTATTTGTTATTAGGACATGGAGAAGAACAAACAGGAGGACGATTCCGTCCTGCCATAATTGCCGATGCCTTTGAGGCAGTTTTAGGAGCCTCTTTTATGGAGTTTGGATTTGATGTTACCTATGAAATATTTAGTAAAATAATTGTTAATCATATTGATGAGGTATTATATATTAAGGATTACAAATCTACCTTCCAAGAGCTTGTACAAGCTGATAAGAGAAGCTTAAAATATGAAATTGTATCTAAAAAAGGTCCAAGCCATAACACTATATTTGAGGCAGTCGTAATGATGGATGATATCATTATGGGACGTGGAAGTGGACATACAAAAAAGGAAGCCGAACAACAGGCTGCGAAAATGGCTTTAGAAAAGGCTGTAAGTAAATAATTAATATTTCCCCCTATCATAAATATATATAGGGGGGTGAATTTTATTGAAGGTATTAATTTGCGGTATAAAAGGCAAAATGGGTAGCGCTATATATAATGAATTATCGAAAAATCCTCTTTATGAAATAACTGGCTTTGATAAGAAAAAATCAAAGGGAGTAAAATCAAATTTAATGGAAGCCTTAAATGGTATTGACATTGTTGTTGATTTTACTAATTATGATATTTCTAAAATAATTATTAAAGAAGCTTTAAATAGAAAAATTAAAGTGATTTCAGGAACTACAGGTTTTAAAAGAGATGAAATTGATGAGTTTTATAATATCGCCTTAAAAAATTCAACTTGCTTTTATTGGAGTCCTAATTATTCAAAGGGATATAATATTATTTTAGATGAAACAAAAAGACTTTATCAAAGCTTTGATAAATGTGATATAATAGAAGTCCATAGTAATCAAAAGCTTGATAAGCCTAGTGGCACCTCAGTAGCTATCGCAACTACGATGGACTTTGACGCACAAAAAATTAATTCTATAAGATTGAATAATGCACTAGCATTACATAGTATTATTTTAGAGGATGATGATGAACGAGTTATTATTACACATGAAATAATAAGTAGAAAAGCCTTTTTAAATGGATTTATTAATGCATTTAAGAAAATAATAGGAGGAGACTATGTTAGAGAAACTATATGAACAAGGGTATTTAAATTATCAAACATTAATATTAAATAATTATAAAAAGCTTGAGATAAATGAAGTTGATGCGATAGTTTTAATAAAAATACTTGATTTATGTAAAACTAATAGAAAATTAAGAATTTCTAAATTAACCCAAGAAACTAACATGACAAAAAAACAGGTTGAGGAATCCTTAAATAATCTAATAATAAGAAATATTTATGGAATAGATGTTGTAGTAAATGATGCTGGACTAAATGATGAAAGAGTATCATTAACTCCACTTTTTGATAAACTAGAGGCTTTTTTTAAAGAAGAAAGTGTTATTAAAATGCAGGATGGAATTAAATATATTATTGGTATATATGAAAATGAAATAAATAGACCTGTAACTCCTCAGGAATACTCAATATTTGAGGATTTTATAATTAAGGATGGATTTAGTGTTAATGATATTTTAGAATCGATAAAACAGGCTGTAAAAATGAATAGATTAACGCTATCACAAATAGAAAAGGATTTAATTTCAAAAAGAAAAGCCTTCTTAACTCCTTCTGAGCCATTAGAAAAGGAAAAGAAAAAGGTTTTAGATGAAATATTTAATATGCTATGACAAGAACAAGTGAAATAGTAGATACTTTAAAGGAATTTATTAATCCTAAATGTGAACTTATATATCATAATAATTTTGAGCTTTTAATTTCGGTAATGCTTAGTGCCCAAACAACTGATAAATCAGTAAATAAGGTTACTGAGGTTTTATTTAGTAAATATCCAAGCTGTTATGAGCTTATGGATGCTAAAAATAGTGAAGTAGAAGAAATAATTAAAACTATTGGTTTATCTAAAACAAAGGCTAAAAACGCAATAGCTATATCTAAATTATTAGTAACTAATTTTAATGGTGAGGTTCCAAGTACGCTTGAAGAGCTTACAACCTTACCAGGTGTAGGAAGAAAAACAGCGAATGTTGTTTTAGCTTTAGGCTTTAATAAACCAGCTATACCAGTTGATTGTCATGTATCAAGGGTATCAAAAAGACTTAAAATCGCAAAAGAAGAAATGACGGAGCTAGAGGTCGAAGGAGAACTAATGAAAAAACTACCCAAATATAAATGGATAGATAGTCATCATTTATTATTACTTTTTGGAAGATATTATTGTAAGGCACAGCACCCGTTATGTGATAATTGTAAAATGGAAAAGTATTGTAAGAAAACAAATTCTAAATAAAAAGAAAAAAAGATATAGCTACCAATTGTAAGGTAGGTATATCTTTTTTATATTACTCGCTTGTATATTATTAGACTAAATGTGAAAATTGGCGTCATTACTTAGATTTATTGACTAAAATTAAACTCAAACCATTCTATATGATTGATTTTACAGGTTGTTATTGCTATAATAAAGTTAGAATCACGGTAGTGTGGAATGGATAAAAAAATTATATATTACAAAAAAATAGGAAAGACGAGGTATGCTTATGAAGAAATTTTTTAAATTCTTTTTACTTTGTGTCACAGTGATGTTATGTGTCTTTGGTACTACAGCGTGTACGAACAATTCCGAAGACAAGACTGTAACAGTACAACAGCTTATCGAGGCAAACGATAGACAGAAGGTCATTGATAAATATGGCAATCTACACGTTAAAGAAATCTCTACTTACGATACGGGGTCAATTTATAATGCAAATGCATTAATTTATGCCAACGATTATGGTTTCGTAATGGATTATTTGGACGAAAAAACTGATGGTAGTAGTATTTATTCGACTACGTTTATAAACGGAATTTCATATACCTTTGAAAAAATTGGTGATTATGAATATTATGCTGCATCTTTAATAAAAGATGATGAGTATAACGATACGATAGATTTGTTTTTTAATTTTTAATTTAGATGAGAGCGAAATAACTAAAGGTCCTGAAGTTAAGGACGGAAAGATAGTGGTCGATTCAGAATATAATTACGAGTTATATAATTATTGCGAGAAAATGACCTTCTATTTCAATGTAGAAACATTACTTTTAGAGAGAATGACTTCAGTCTTTACACTTGATACAAAGTATTTATCAGGATCGACAAGCATAGAAACAACCTATGAATATGGTTGTTCAGACTATATTCCAGCAATGACAGCGTATAACGCACATGTAAATGCCGAAGAAAAGTCTAACTTTATTGTCGTTAGAAATGCAGGCTGTGCTGATGAAAATCGCATGGAGTATGTGATAAATAACAAGTCAAAGCTAAAAGTTCGAAACAGCGAGGAAAATGATTGTGCATTGTTTGAAGATGCAGATTGTACGGTTGAAGTTAAAGATTATAAGGATTATACCTTAGATGGATATGTTCCAGTATTCTATCTTGCCCAAAAGAATGTGCCTACTGTATCTGATTTGCTTGAGGCTAATGATACTATTAAAGTGGTAGACAAATACGGTGATGTACACGCAAGTGGTACTTGCAGCGTGGCTAGCAGTGGTGATGAATACAAATCTGAATGGCATGTTTCAATGAATGAATATGGTCTTGTTTTTGATGCAGAGGAGAAGAATCTAGCAGGAGAGCTTCTATATTCGGTTACCGTTATGGACGGAGTAAGATATCTCTGTTTAGCTCAGAACGATTTTTATGGGACTGAAGAAGAATTAAGCTTTGCAATAATTGGTGCAGACGATTACGACGAATTTGTCAAAGATCAACTTTTGAGCTATATTTTTGATGAAAGCGTTGAAGGAAAACCTACACTTTCAGCTGGAAAGATTGGTTTAAGTACTTCTATTAGTGGCATTAGCTATAGTTATGTTTTCAACGCAGAGACTCTTCTTTTGGAAAGTTGTACTATAAAAAACTCTAATTTTTTGTGTGAAGTTGAATATACATACGGTGTAAGCTACACCTCATCTAGAACTGCATACAATATGCACCAAACTGCAGAGGATAAAAAGGAAATTGCAGTTATTAGAGACACTAAGACGGATTTTGAGATGAGCACGGAGTGTACTATTTCCGCATCATCAATTATATACGTTTTGAATATTGACGAAAATGAATATGAGTTGTTTGAAAACGTATCTTGTACTAATCCTATCGAAAACATTAGTGAATTTATTATAGATAATGAATATCCTACATTATACTTAGGTGCAAAGAATAGTGAGGTTATAAGCTTTGTCTACACCTATTCTCAAAATGATTTTGATGAGTTTTTAGAACTTTTAGCTGAGTTTGAAGAGACTGCAAAAAACGAGAATGAAAGTCTATTCTCTGTGCAAATTTCATTCGACTATATGTATGACAAATACCTATATATATGTGCTCAGTTAAATATAGCAAGAGGAATATATGATCTAGATAACACTGATTCGAAGTGGGAAGACTATATTTTAGTATATAATGCGTGTTCGCAATCTTATACGGCCTTAAATGCAACATATAAAGATCTTTATAATGCAAACGTTAAGTATAGTGATTTAATATTTAAAAACTGGACTCAAGAGGATATTGCAAACCTTCTTGACACTAACGAAGATACCAGTAAAATTATTACCGAGCTTAATCTTGAAAATGAAGAAATTATCAATTATGTTGATAAAATGAATATGTATGATGAATCATTTTTGACGGAATGTAGCAAGGAGTATGTGAAGTTGGTTGCAAATAATCAGGAGATTGCAAAGCTATCTGGTTATGAAAACTATTATGAATACTCTCAAAAGGAAATTTACTTTCGAGATTGGAGTTTAGAAGAGATAGCTGATTTCACTGAATACGTCAAAGAGTATTTAGTTCCACTCTTCAGCCAGATTACTAGAAGATGTTCTGAAATTAAAGAAAAATTAACTGAAGAACAATTAGAACAAGCAAATATAATAATTTCAAATATAAGGTACAGTCAATTAGAAACAGATTACGTATCGCTTTATTTCAATTCCTACGGTGGAACGTTAACTGAACACT
This sequence comes from Anaeroplasmataceae bacterium, assembly GCA_051874255.1. Taxonomy (GTDB): domain Bacteria; phylum Bacillota_I; class Bacilli_A; order Acholeplasmatales; family Anaeroplasmataceae; genus UBA3206. The sequence goes on along the minus strand of JBJEFR010000015.1, from coordinate 18,050 downwards.
TCAATTCTTTGTTCGATAAAAAGACTGGAATTTTCGCAGATGGAGAAAATGGTACTGGTACAGCATATGCCAACTATATTGAGTATTATGGTGAACCTTACTGTATATTTGGCTCAGGTGACTATTATCAGGCTGTAAATACGGTTATTCACGAGGCAGGACATTATGCAAGCTTTTATAATTATTCTTTTTACAACGCCAGCTATGATCTTTGTGAAACACATTCACAAAGCAACGAGTTTTTATTCCTTGCTTTTATGAAGAATTATCTTGATGAGCAAGTTTATGAATTCTGCGTAGCTTCCTGTGTTAACTCTGCGCTTAGTAGAATTATTCAGACGGCTATTATAAACGAATTTGAAACTATGGTTTATAGTGCTCAAACAGCCTATACGGTTGACGAGTACGCAGGTATACTTAGCGATTTATGTGCCGCTTATGGCAAGAATGATGATGCAACATATTATGTATCAAGATATGCGCTTTGCGTTTCAACCATTTCGTCTTGTTATTATATTAGTTATGGACTTTCACTTGTACCTGTTCTCGATTTATTTACCAAAGCAAAGGATGATTATAAGGGTGCACAGGAGTGCTATAGAATATTGATGGAGGATGCGGCTAAAACTGATGGCTTTAAGGCAGCTCTTGCTTTTTCAGGAATTGGTAGCCCATTTGATGAATCAACATTTTTAAATATTAAAGAAGCCTTTGATTTTGATGCTGTTGAGTATAGTGAAGCGGTGCAGGATGCACTCCTTGCAAAAGAAAGTGAAATAAGAGAGTTAGTAACTCTTACAGCAGATGATGAAAGAGTCAGCTTTAATGAAGATGGCAAGGTATTACTTTTAACCTTCCATAAGTATCCAAGCAGCTACGTTGAAGGTGAAACATCAGTTACAGGAAGCTGGTATATGTGGACTGTTACTGATGGAGAAATAATCGACTGGTATGCAGAAAATCAATATTCCTCTACCATTTTTGCGGACAAGCTAAAACAGGTTTTGGGTATGCCAATAAGCTCTTCTAACACCTACATTTCCGCAGTATGGGTAGATATTTCCGACGTCATTCGACCTGCATATCAAACCGATCCTACCAAACAGTTGACAGCAAGTGATTTAGATGGCTCTGCCTTGGGTGAATATGAAAACTGGTTCAACTCTAATATTATAAGTTCTTACTGCTCAACTTGGGGTCAATACCCTTGGACGAGATTAGGATATACTTATAATTGGGGCGCTGATGACGCGTATGGTCTTTCTGAATTTGTAATACTACCTGGTTCTGAAATAAAGGTTGAGTTTACTAAGACAATCGCGGAGTTTTCAAATTGGCTTGCTGAACAGATTGAAACAGAATAAGATGTGTTGGTTTCATAAAGTTCATAATTATTAAAATAAATATTACTTTATTAAACGGTCATGTTCACCAGTTTTTGGTCACTTGACCGCTTTTTAAAAAGAATACTTTATACTAAAAATATAAATTTTGTATTATTTGAAAAAACTTCAATCACAAAGCCGAAGCTTTAAAATTTAAAGAAATGAAAAAAATAGAACATTTTTTGTTCTATTTTTTATTTTATAAAAGGTATATTAATCTTGGTGATTAATATGAAGGTGAAATTATTTGATTTTGAACATGAGCTTGATTTAGAGGAAGCAATCAATGATTTTTTAGAAAATAATCAAATAGAAATTATTGATATAAAATACCAAATTTCTCATTTTTATGACAACAAGGAACAATTATTTTCTTACTCAGCTATGCTAATTTATAATAATATTAAATAAATATTCTAAATTAGAATAAATATGCTAAAAAAACTATTTTTTATCAATAAAAAAACATTTTCTTTTAAAAAATAATCAATATAATTATTTCTAAAGGAGATGTTAAGATGAAAATAGTAGATGAGATATTACAAAGAAATGATAAAAATGATGATTCTAAAAATATTATAGGATCAGAGATAAAATTACAAAGACTTAAATTAGCAAAAACATTAGAAGCAGTATGTGCTAATATTTGTTCTGTATCCTATTTATGTAAAATAGAAAGAAATGCTATAAATGCCAATCCTTATTTTTTAAGTGAAATATGTCATAGAGTAAACATTGATAGTAATAAGCTAGAATCATTATTTAATTTAGAGGATTATATAAGTAATATTGATAAATATATATATTTTGACAATGCAAAAGAAATTGTTAATATATATGATAAGGTATCAACATTTGATAACTATAGAGCTAATATTTTAAAATTCGGGTATCATGTATATTTTAATAATCTTTTAAATGCTTCAACTATTGATAATTTGTTATTAAATTTAGTATCTAATATGAATGATAGAGATATTGCTACTTATGCATGCTTAAAGGCTATATTTTGTATTAAATGCTATAAATATAAAGAGGCATCACAAATATTTAAGACCTTATTGGATTATAAGATAATTAGCGTTGAGGAAAAAGCTTTAATATATGAATATATGTCTAAAATGTATTTAAATATTAATTCAGTATCATTTTTGTATTATATAGAAAAAAGTAAGGAATACAATAACAATCTTTTAGCTTTTAATAAAACTAAGGAAGCTATCTTTAATAAAGGAATATATTATTATATTAATAATTTAGAAAAAGAATTTAATGATATTTTAAAGATGCCACTAGATGAAAAATATATAAATACTTTAAGATTACTAGAAACAATAAAAAATGATAAAGAACATGAAATAATGAGTGGTAATTATTATAATGATTTCTTTTCCTTACTAGCAATGTATTATTATAATAATACAATGTTTATTAATGAACTTAATAATAATATATTAAATTATAAGCTAAGTGATATTGAAATATTAGTATTAAAATATATAGGACTTGATAAAAATGATGAAAAATATTTAGTAGATTTAGTTAAGGATTATTATCCTACCGCACTGGCTTTAAATAATACATATGTTATTAATATTATTACGGATAGTGTTATGGAATCACTAAAAAATGTTTCTCAGTATAAAAGAGCTTTAGAGATAATAAATAAATCTAATAATATAGTTCAAGAGCTACTAAAAATATGATAGGTATAATATATAAATATGAAAATACAGAAAAAATAATAGTTTTAAATAAAAAAATATTAATAGGAGTATTTGACTATAATTTATATGATACTAGTAGCCTTGAAAAAGTATTACTAATAACAGATATTAAAGGAGAATGTGATTTAGGTTTTATTGAAGGTAGTGATGAAGAGATTTATTATAAAATGATAATAAAAAAATTTCTTAGTAAATAACATATTATTTTGTCTATTATTTTAATAGACAGGAGGAATAATATGAAAAAAATAATTAGTATCTTTACATTATTTATCTTTTTAATATTAATAAAGTCTTCATATGCTTCGACTTATTCATTTGTATGGGAAAATACCTATATAAAAATACCTTTAGGAGAAAGCCTATATGATTATATTAATATACCTCAGGCGACTCTTTATGAAAATGGAGTAAAAACAGATCATGAGGTTTATTATTTAAGAGGAGATATGTCTACCTGTGAGGAGAATATAGATACTTCTAAAATAGGGATATATTATTTGGCTTATTGTGCTATAAGTGATATAGAGGAATATGTGATAGTAACCTTTGAGGTGGTTGATAATATTCCTCCTATAATAGAAAATATTGCTCCTTTAAAAATTAGCTCTAAACCTGATTATAATAATTTTTTTAATATAACTGATAATTATAGTGAGGTTACTATAAAATATAATGATGATAATATTGACTATAATACTCCAGGAGAATATATCTTAATAGTTAGCGCAACAGATTGTGATAATAATACTACCACAGAAAGCTTTAAGGTTATAGTTGTTGATAATATTCCACCTAGTATAGAGGCTATAAGAGAATTAGAACTAGAGGTTAACACTGCATTTAATCCTCTTGATTATTTTAAAGCCTATGATAGTGTTTTAGGTGATGTATCAAATACTATTACTTGTAGTGGATTTGACAACGCTACCCTTGGGATGAAGAATATAACAATATTCTGTCATGATAGTACTAATTTTTATAGTCAAAATTTTTCTATAAATGTAGTTGATAAGACCTCTCCTATCATTAAATTAAAAACAGATATATTATCAATAACTATAGGTGATGTACTAAATTTAGATAAAAGTATTTTTTTGAATAATATAGATGAGGTAAGTGATAATTATAATGTATTAGATTATACTGATGTAGATATTAAATATGATAGTTTAAAGGCAGTAGTAGGGGAATATGAAATTTATTATTCTTTAGTAGATAAAAGTGGTAATGAGAGTAGTATTAAAGCTATGGTTAATGTTTTATGTGATAGTGTACCAGAAATAGAGGTAAAAAATATCTATATTAATGTTGGAGATTCAATTGATTATTATAATTATATAAGTGCCTATGATAAATATGATGGTGATATTACTTATAATATAGAAATAGATGATTCTAATGTTAATACAAATAAAAAGGGTGTTTATTTTGTTGAGCTTGTTGTAAAGAATAGTAGTAATAAGTATAATTATAAAACTTTAGTTGTATACGTTAATGAAAGCTTTATAGCTTCATATTATTGGGTTTTTTTAATTCCTTTAGGTATTATTGGTATAATTGTCTTTTTTATCATAAAAAAGAAAAAAAGCGTGATATAATTAAAACTAAAGGGTGATGATACGTATGCTAGGATTTTTATATGGTCAAACTGAATATAACTTACTAAAGAATTCTTTACGTATCAAGGATTACGTTAATTATGCAAGTGAATATGGATATAAGGCTTTATCTATAACCGATAGTAATATGTATGGTCATTATAAGTTTTATAAGGAGTGTATAAATAAAGATATAAAGCCTTTAATTGGATTAGAAATTAAATTAGAGGATGTCACCTTACTCGCTTATGCCTTAAATAATGATGGATATAAGAATTTATTACATATCTCATCATATATTATGATTAATGAGAATGCGAATTTGGAATTATTAGAAAAATATAAGGCTAATATTTATTTTGTGATAGTTATGCTAGATGATCCAAATAAGATATTAGATAAATATTATTTTTTCAAAGATAGGCTTAAAAATGTAGGAGTAGGTATAAGTGAAAATGATACCTTATTATATAATCTATTAGAGAAAAAAAAGATATCTATGTATCCTTTAGCTAAAACCTTATACTTAAATAGTGAGGATTATAAGGTTTATAAGGCACTTATAGAAATAGGTGGGAGTAGCGAGGATAAAACAGGTGGAAAGCTAAAAACTAACAAGGAATTAGAGGGATTTTATAATAGCTTCCCTAAAGCATTTGAATATTTAGAAAAGCTTGTTAATTATGTAAATGTTGATTTAGGTAAAAGAAATATATTATTACCTAAATATAAAACACCTAATAATAAATCTAGTAAGGATTATTTAAGTGAATTATGTCATAAGGGTTTAAATAAAAGAATTGGGCTATCTAAGATAGATACTAAGCCATATTTTGATAGATTGAATTATGAATTATCTATAATTAATAAAATGGGATATGATGATTATTTTTTAATAGTATGGGATTTTATCAAATATGCTAAGCAGCATAAGGTTTTAGTAGGTCCTGGACGTGGAAGCGGCGCTGGATCACTTGTTGCATATTCGATAGGAATTAATAATATTAATCCATTAAAATATGATTTATTATTTGAAAGATTTTTAAATCCACAGCGTGTTACTATGCCAGATATAGATACTGATTTTCCCGATGATAAGAGAAATATGGTAATTGATTATGTTAAGGATTTATATAAGGATACGCATGTATGTAGTATATCAGCATATAATACCTTCCAGATTAAATCAGCTATTAGAGATTTAGGTCGTATTAGAAAAATAGATCCAAGTAGATTAAATGAAATAGTCAATATGGCATCTAAAGCTATAGATGAGGCAAGATATGATGAATTAGTAAATAATTCATTTGGAGAGGTTAAAGAAATATTATATATTGCACAAAAGCTTAAGGATTTGCCTAGACATATATCAACTCATACAGCTGGAATTATTTTAGCTAATGAAAATCTATTTGATTTAATTCCTATGCAAAATGGTATAAATGGCTTATATCAGTCACAGCTAGAGGCTTCTGATTTAGAGGAGCTAGGTCTATTAAAAATAGATTTCTTAGGTTTAAGGAATCTTACAATAATTGATAATATTATAAGTAGAATTGATAAATTTAATAATTTAAATATTTATGATATAGAAAAGAATGATAAAGCTACATATGAATTATTATCAAGTGGAGATACAAAGGGAATATTCCAATTAGATAGTGAAGGAATAACTAAGGTTATAAAAAAACTTAAGCCTAATAATTTTATGGACTTAGTTGCCCTATTAGCTCTATATAGACCAGGTCCAATGGCTTATATTGATGAATATATTGATAGAAAAAATGGTAAAGAATTTAGTTATATCCATGATGATTTAAAGCCTATTTTAGCTGAAACCTATGGTATTATTATTTATCAGGAACAAATTATGAAAATATGTCTTAAATTTGCTGGATATAGCTTAGGAGAGGCTGATATATTAAGACGTGCTGTATCTAAAAAGAAGGCAGATATTCTAGAGGCGGAAAGAGAAAGATTTGTTAAGTCTAGTATGAATTTAGGATATAGTGACTTAGTTGCCAATAGAATATATGATGATATAGTTAAGTTTGCTAATTATGGATTTAATAAATCGCATAGTGTTGCCTATGCAACATTAACGTATGTTATGGCATATTTAAAGGCTAATTATAAGCTTGAGTTTATATTGGCTCAATTAAATAATGTTATAGGTAATATAGAAGAAACAACCTATTATTTAAATTATGCTCGAAGTAACAAAATAAAAATTTATGGTCCTAGTATTAATGTAAGCTCTAATAAATATGAGGTTATTGATGATAGATTATTTATGCCTCTTAATGCTATCAAAGGTGTTGGAGATAGATTAGCTATGGCAATCTCAGAGGAAAGAAAAAAAGGTAAATATCTTAATTTAATGAATTTTAAAAATAGAGTAAGTATTAGTGATGATGTCTTGAAATCAATAATTTATAGTGGAGCCTGTGATTCATTTAAAATTTCTAAAAAATCTCTTATTAATATGATAGATAATGTTAATATTGTCATTGATAGCTATTTAGGTAGTGATAAGCTCGATTTTGATAATGGAGAGTATGATTTTGAGTATTTAAGGAAAGCTGAATTTGAAGCTATTGGTATTAATATCAAATATAATATGTTTAGAAATATTGATATGCTAATTAATAAGTATCATTCGAAAAATTTAGCTGATATTAAAATAAATGGTCGTGCTAGAGTAATTATAAAATTTGAGGCTTTAAAGGAGATAATGACCAAAAAAGGTGATATTATGCTAGTTGGGACTTTATTTGATGGAATAACTATAATGGATTTTGTAATGTTTTCAGATGTATATGATGCTTATAGAGGGGATTTAGTTAAGACTAAGCTTTATTTAGTATATGGAGCTGTTGAAAAGCCAAAAAATAAAGATAATTTGAATTTTAAAATAAATGAGATTAAGTCAGTAGAATAATAATTATTTTTAAAAAGCCATCATTTTTAGATGGCTTTTTTCATAGTATTTACCGGGTGATACTATGATTATTTGGAATTATGATAAGATAAGAGAAAATATCAAAAAAATAAAAAATCCTATTTTAGTACTTAAAGATGATGCATACGGTGTTGGTATAGAAACTATAGTAAAATTGGCTTTAGAAAATAATATTCATATGTATGCCGTGAATACCCCTGAGGAGGGTAAAAGAATACTAAGAATTGATAAAACAGCATATGTCATATTGATTTCGCCAATAAAAGAAGTAGACAAAAGGTTTATTTATACAGTAGGAGACATGGATGATTTTATATTTTGTTTAGATAATAATTTGTCATTCCATTATGAATTAAATATAAATATGAACCGTTTTGGATTCAATGATATAAATCAAAGTATTATTAATAACAAATTATGTGAGGGAGTTTTTTTTCATTCAAATACCATAAATTTAGATAATGATATATTACGGTTTAGAGAATTACTTAAAAAAATTAAAAGACGTGACTTAATATTCCATTTAGGAGGAAGTGGATATTTAAATGTATCACATTCCTTGCATAATAGAGTAGGAATTAAAATATATGAGAATGCATATAAAATGATAGGTAAGGTTATTAAAATTAGAAATGTTGCTAAGGGTGAATATATAGGATATGGTGATACATATAAAGCTAAAAGAGATATGATGGTGGCAATACTTGATATTGGCTATAAAAATGGGTTATTAGAAAATGGTACATATCAGGTAATTATTAATAATAATATATATAATACTATTGGTAAGCTTTGTATGGATTATTTGTTTATAGAAGTAGATGATATGGTACATATTGAAGATGAGGCTACCGTTATTATAGCTGACTTTAGAAGTGAGCATGAGATATTGGTTAATATTAGATAAAAAAAAGGACAGAGTATTGGGACTTACCCAATATTTCTGTCTTTTTTTATACGTTTTTAATTGTTCCTTTAACACCTATAACCGTTGAATCATCTGGTACATCCTGAAGTACTGTAGCATTTGCACCAATTTTAACGTTATTTCCAAGGGTGATTGCACCTAAAACGGTAGCACCTGCACCAATCATAACATTGTTTAATACTGTTGGATGTCTCTTACCATGATTTGTACCATGACCTCCAAGTGTAACTCCGTGATACATTGTACAATAATCTCCGATTTCAGTTGTTTCACCAATAACAACACCAGTACCATGGTCAATAAAGAAATATTTACCTATTTTAGCACCAGGGTGTATTTCAATATTTAGGGTACATCTAACTACAAATGTAATTAACTCGGCGATTAACTTTAAATGAATTTTCCACAAAAAATGGGCAATTCGATACCAAAATAAAGCATGTACACCAGGATAACATATTATTATCTGTAAGAAATATCTTGCGGCAGGGTCACGTTCTTTAATGGAATTAAAATATTTTCTATTAAATATCCATATTAAAAATAAAAGTAAAATAATTCCACCGGCAATAGAGAGTAGTATTATTTGCCATAGTTCCATATTCTCACCTATCTTTTTCTACCTAGGCCTATTTTATTATATACCTTTGATAGTTTCTTTGATGCAATCTTTAGGGCATAATCTCTTCCATTATCTAATATTTCATCTAACTCATGAGAATTAATTAATTCATTATACCTATTTTGAATAGGAATTAGTGTGTTTGCAACTAATTCAGCTAAATCTGCTTTGAAGACTGCATATCCCTCTCCTTCATATTTTTTCACTATTTCTTCAATTGATTCATTAGATAAACAAGAATAAATAGTAAGTAGGTTAGAAATTCCAGGTCGATTCTCTTTATCATAGGCAATTGTACCTAAGGAATCAGTAACAGCACTCATTATTTTTTTCTTTGCAACAGCTATATCATCAAGAAGAGAAATGTATGCTTTAGGATTAGGATCTGATTTACTCATTTTTTTAGTTGGATCATTTAATGACATTATTTTTGCTCCAGATTTAGCAATATATGCATCCGGAATAACAAAGGTATCGCCATACTTAGTATTGAATCTTTCGGCAAGATTTCTGGTTAGCTCAAGATGTTGTTTTTGATCTTCACCGACAGGAACTAAATTTGCATCATATAACAAAATATCTGCAGCCATTAATGCAGGATATGTAAGTAAAGAACAAGATACTCCTTGAACCTGTCTTGTTTTTTTGTCTTTGAATTGGGTCATTCTTTCCATTTCACCAATATAACTTGAGCATTCCATAATATATCCAAGCATACTATGAGGGGCAACCTCAGACTGAATAAATAAATGAACCTTATTAGGATCAAGTCCACATGCAATATATAGGGCAGCTAAGCTTTTAATGTTTTTTCTTAAATTTTCTTTTTCCTGTGGCACAGTTATAGCGTGTAGGTCAGCTATAAATATAAAGAAATCACAGTCTTCAATTTCATCTTGTAGCTTAACAAAATTCTTTAACGCTCCCAAATAATTACCTAATGTAATATTTCCACTAGGTTGAATACCAGATACTAATCTTTTCATAAAAAACCTCCTAAATTATAAAAAAAAGCCCTTAAACTAAGGACGATAAATCGCGGTTCCACCTTAATTCCTTTAATTATAAAGGCACTTAAATCTCGTAACGTGAGAAACGGCTAGTATTAGTAGCACTAGTAAGTGCATTCGCAATATAAATGATAAGACTTTCCACCAATAGTCTCTCTCTTTAATCATTTTAAAATATTGTTACTATTCTTACATCATCGTACAAGACAATTATACTTTTTAATGCTATTTATGTCAAATATAATGTTAGAAAATAATTACAATTTATACTCATAATTATTACCAAAATTTGTTAAAAATAAATTTTATATGAAAAAAGAGAAAAAAAGACCAATTTTTTGTATAAAATTTACCATTTTTTTAATAATAAAATATGGTTTATAAAAAAAATTGATATAAAATTTGATTATTAATTATTAATAATGTATAATCTAGTGTAGAATTGTTTTAATTGGAGGTTATAAATTATGAATTCTAAAACAGCAATGTATATTGTTAAAAGAATATCATTTGCTATACTTACTATTTTAGTTGTAATTACTATAACTTTCTGGGTAATGCAGGCCGTTCCGGGAAGTCCGTTTTTAACTGAAAAAGGATTAAGTGATGCCAAAATTGCAGCTTTAAATAGACGTTATGGATTAGATAAGCCACTAGTGGTTCAATATTTTAAATACCTTGGTAATGCTTTTAAATTTGATTTTGGTGTTTCTTTGAAGCATAATGATACGCCAGTATTTACGATTATAATGAAAGGTTTCAAGTACTCAGCGATAAATGGAATTATTGCCGCTGTATTTGCAATTGTTTTTGGTGTAGTATTAGGAGTAGTTGCTGCCGTTTTTAGTGGTAAGATTTGGGATAGATTAATTATGATTTTATCAACCGCAATGGTTTCATTCCCATCATTCGTTATTGCTGCAACTCTTTATTATAATTTATGTGTTAAGCTTGGAATATTCCCAACAAATTTTGGTAGAAGTGATAGCGTCTTGCGTTATGTACTACCTGTGGTATGTTTAATGCTATATCCTATGGCTTATATAATTCGTTTAACTAGGACTTCAACCTTAGATGTATTAGAGGCTGATTATATTAGAACAGCAAGATCAAAGGGAGTTAGTCCTACGAAGGTTTTGTTTAAACATGCCCTTCGTAATTCATTAACCCCAGTCATAACCTATGCTGGTCCAATGATTGCGTATATTTTAACAGGTAGCTTAGTAGTTGAAAAGATATTTAGTATTCCAGGTCTTGGAAGTGAGCTTATTTCATGTATTCAACAGCTAAATTATCCGATGATTATGGGTACAACCGTATTTGTTTCTATTTTGGTAATAATAATGATATTGATATCAGATATATTATATAAGGTTGTTAATCCAAGAGTTACATTAGAGTAGGAGGAGATAATATGGCAAAGAAAAATATTTTATCATTACAACCTGATTATTCTATGTTTGACTTTGAAGAGGTTAGTGAAGAAAAGAAAACACAAGCTGTTAAAATGCGTCCTCAAGCTTCATTTTGGAAGGATGGGTTTAAAAGATTATTGCATAATCCTATTGCGATAACCTGCATAGTGATATTAGTTATTTTAATTTTAATGGCTATATTCATTCCAATGTTTTGGCCATATTCCTATAATGAGATGATGGCGTTAAATAAATATGCCAGAGATCCTGAATATATTTCATGGGTAGCTGCTGGAGGTAAGGAAACATGCTTCCAAAATCTAAAGCCATTTGAATATGGAGCATATGAAGAGGTACTAAGAAGTAAGGGACAATTTGTTTTTCCTCATATTTTTGGTACTGATGCACAGGGAAGAGATTATTTCATACGTATTGTTTTTGGTATGAGAGTATCTTTATGTGTTGGATTATTTGCTAGTATAGTAGTATTTATTATTGGTACTGTATATGGTTCTATTGCTGGATACTTTGGTGGTAAGGTTGATATGGTAATGATGCGTATAGTTGATGTTATTTATTCATTGCCAGATTTACTAATCATTATTTTGTTATCAGTTGTGCTAAAGCAAACACTAGGCCCTAAAATAGAGGGAACTGTTTTTGAATCAATAGGAGTCGGAATGATTAGTATCTTTATTGTTTATGGACTATTATATTGGGTTGGCATGGCTCGTATGGTTCGTGGACAAATAATGTCAATAAAAAAACAGGAATATGTACTTGCAGCAAAATCGATTGGTACAAGTTCAGTTGGTATTATTTTTAAGCATTTATTGCCTAACTGTGTAAGTATAATTATTGTTACAACTGCACTACAAATACCATCTGCAATATTTACAGAATCATTCTTAAGCTACGTTGGACTTGGTGTATCTATACCAATGCCATCACTAGGTTCACTTGCAAGTGATGCCTCAAGCATGGGAGTATTGTTATATAGATCATATCAATTAACATTATCTGCAGGAGCTATCTGTTTGATTGTATTAGCCTTAAATTTAACAGGTGATGCATTAAGAGATGCATTTGATCCTAAACTAAGAAAGTAGGTGTTTTTATGGAAAATAATATTGAAAAAGAAACATATGAACATTTTCTAGAGGTTAGGGATCTTAAAACATCATTTTTTGTTCCTGCAGGGGAAGTAAAAAGTGTAGATGGTGCAACATTTAATGTTGATAAGGGTAAAATTTTAGGTATAGTTGGAGAAAGTGGTTCTGGAAAGAGCGTTACAGCATATTCAATTATGCAAATTTTATCAAAGCCAGGAAAAATTGTTAGTGGTAGTGTTAAGCTTGAGGGGCGTGAGCTTGTCGGATTACCAGAGCGTGAGCTTGCAAAAATTAGAGGTGGAAAAATTAGTATAATTTTCCAAGATCCAATGACAAGCTTAAATCCTGTTTATACAATAGGTAATCAGCTTAGAGAAGCTATTTATCTTCATACAACAGTTGATAAGCCATGTAAGGTTAAAAAGCTAGATGAGTCTGGAAATGTTGTTCGAGATGCAAATGGTAAGGTTGTATATGTAGATGGAATAAAAAAGGTAAAGCCTTCTAAAAAACAGGCAACAGAGCGTGCAATTGAAATGCTTAAGCTAGTAGGAATTAATTCTCCTGAAAAGAGATTAAAGCAATATCCATTTGAGTTTTCAGGAGGAATGCTTCAAAGAATTATGATTGCGATGGCTCTTTCATGTGAACCAGATTTACTGATTGCTGATGAACCAACAACAGCCCTAGATGTTACTATACAAGCTCAAATTCTTGAGCTTATTCAAGATATTCAAAAGAAAATGGGTATGGCTGTAATTCTAATTACTCATGATCTTGGAGTAGTGGCTGAGCTTTGTGATGAGGTAATAGTAATGTATGGTGGAAGAATCGTTGAAAGAGGAACTGCAGATGAGCTTTTCTATAATCCTAAGCATGAGTACACTAAGGGATTATTAAATTCTATTCCATCATCAGAGGGAGGAAAGGAAAGATTAGTTCCTATTTCTGGTAGTGCTATCGATTTACTTAATTTACCAAAGGGATGTGCTTTCTCTCCTAGATGTCCACATACAATGAATATTTGTCTTGAAAAATATCCTAAAGAGGAAATTGTTAACGAAAATCATAAATGTAGCTGTTTTATGTATGTTAAGGAAGTAATAGAGAATGCCAAACAAGATTTAAATGGTAGTTATGAGGTGGAATCTAATGCAAAATAATAATTTTAATGAAGAAAATGAATATTTATTAGAAGTTAATAATCTTAAAATGTATTTTGATATTACTACAGGATTCTTCAAAACTACTCCTTTAAAGGCTGTAGATGGGGTATCATTTAAAATAAAAAAAGGTGAAACACTAGGTGTTGTAGGTGAATCTGGATGTGGAAAAACAACACTAGGAAGAACTATTATGAATCTTTATACACCATCAAGTGGTAGTGTTATATTTGATGGATATGAGGTTAGCCCTTATTCAGATTTAAAGAAAATTAAAAAAGAAAAAGAATTTGAAATAAGAATGGCTAAATTTGAAGCGAAAAAGAAGATTAAATTAGCTAAAAATGAAAAGCCTATAAATGAGTCATTAATAGAAAGTATTAAGCAAGATTTAGACTCTCAAATAAAAGAATTAGAGGAAATTTATTCAAAAAAATATCAAGATAAGGCTTTAGAAATTGAAAATACTTTAAAGAGTATTGAAAATGAAAGACTTGAAAAAATTGCGAATGTAAAGGTATATGAAAAAAATCATCAACAGGATGAGGCAGTTAATGCAAAAGTGCATGAACTAAAGAGTGTTGCAGCTAGTGCTATTTTAAGTGCTAAGGATGTAAGAAATCCTAAATTAAAGGCAGCTGCACTAGAAAGAAAAAAACAAATTGCTGAGCTTAATCAAAAAATTAAGACAGATAATGAAAATTTAAAAAGTATTGCTGATAGGAAGGAAAGAAAGAAAGTCTCACATGCAAATACTATTAGTCATATTGTACTTAAAGAAAAAATACAAAATGATTATAGTGTAGCTAAAAGTAAAATTAATGGTGAATATCAAAGTACTATTAATATGATAAAGGCTGATTTAGTAGCTCAAATAGCACATGCTAGAAGTGAAAGTGATTATTATAATTATGTTGATACAATCAAAGCTATTAATGATAAGGCTAAAAATGATAGGTTTGCTGTAACCTCATCATCTAGATTAAGAATGAAGGATTTTAGGAAAAAATGTACAATGGTATTCCAGGATCCATATTCATCGTTAAATCCGCGTATGACAGTAGCTGATATTATTGCTGAGCCTTTAGATGTTAACAAGCTATATTCTACTAAAGAGGAAAGACGTTCAATCGTCCTTGAATTAATGAGAAAGGTTGGATTGTCACCAGAACAATCAACTAGATATGCTCATGAATTTTCTGGAGGACAACGTCAAAGAATTGGTATTGCAAGAGCCTTAGCTGTTAATCCTAAATTCATCGTTTGTGATGAACCAGTTTCAGCTCTTGACGTTTCTATCCAAGCACAGGTTATTAATACATTTGAGGATTTACAAAATGATTTAGGACTAACATATTTATTTATAGCTCATGACCTACTTGTAGTTCGTCATATATCAGATAGAATAGCTGTTATGTATTTAGGGAAGATTGTTGAGCTTGCAGAAACTGATGAATTATATGAAGCACCACTTCATCCATATACTATATCGCTATTATCAGCAGTTCCTCTACCTGACCCAAATAAGGCAAGAGCTAATAAGAGAATTATATTAGAGGGTGATATTCCAAGCCCATTAAATGTTCCTAGTGGATGTCCATTTAGAACAAGATGTCCGAGAGCCTGTGAGCGTTGTGCGAGTGAGGTTCCTTCTTTAAAAGAAGTGGAGCCAGGACACTTTGTTTCATGTCTTTTAGTTGATGATGAACTAAAGGCAAATTAATTTTGATAATAGATACTATAGTTAGTATTTATTATATATAGAAATAATAGGAGGAGAAAAAGATGAATTTTAAAAAAGTATTGTTTTCAGGGACTTTAGCAACAGTAGCTGCATTAGGACTTGCATCTTGTAAAAGTAGTTCAGAACTAAAACCATTAGCTATTTGTATTGCTTCAACACCTGACCATATTGACCCAGCATTAAACAGTTCTGTTGATGGTGCAACATATGATGTACACTTATTTTCGGGACTTGTTAGATATGTTGGAAACAAGCAAACAGGAGAGCTTGAACTAGCTCCAGATTTATGTACAGAGATTCCTGTAGGAAGTGCAACAAGTGATGGAAAGGTTAAGTATATTTTTACACTTCGAGATGGAATTACATTCTCTGATGGTACACCAATAGTTGCTAGTGATTTCGTTAAATCATGGAATCGTGCAGCATCTCATACTGCAGAGGATACTAAAGGAACAGAAACAGAAGATGATGATGTAGTAGTAACTGGTCTTGATGGAGATTATTGCTATATGTTTGACTGTATCGATGGTTATTATGACCTAGATGATAAGGCAGAGGCAGGAACCTTAAGTGCAACTGATAAGTTTAAACTAAATGTTACAGCTGTTAATGATAAGACATTAGAGGTTGTATGTCCTGTAGCATTACCTTATTTTAATGAATTACTTGCTTTCCCAGCTTATCAAGTATTAAAGAATGCTGATACACTTTCTGCAGATGGAGCTTGGGCTAAGAGTTCAAGTTGCGTTACAAGTGGAGCATACACTATTAAAAAGTATGAAGAGGACGTTGAACTAGTATTACAAAAGAATGATGCTTATTGGGATTCTAGTAGTTTAACTCAAGATGAAATCACATTTGTATTCTCAGATGATGATTCATCTACATATGGACAATATCAAACAGGTGATATTCAATTTATGAATAATTTACCTCAATCTATGATTGCTGAATTACAGAAAGATCCTGAATATCATGTAATTGGACAATTAGGAACATATTATTATTGTTTTAATATTAATTCATCTGCGTTTGCAGGAAAGACTCAAGCAGAACAAGAGGAAATCCGTAATGCTCTTAATTTACTTATTCCACGTAAGTATATTTGTGACTCAGTAGCTCAAGGAGGACAAACACCATCAACAGGATTTGTTGGAGCTGGATTATCTGACCCTAAGGGTGGAGAATTCGTAGATCACAATGGAGTAAATGGTGATGGAAGTGGATATTGTGGAGATGCAAATAACCAAACTGCAAATAATACTAAAGCTATAGAGATTTTAGATAAGTATTATACAAAGGATTCAGAAGGAAAATATACAAATTTCCCTACATTAAACTTTATTTATAATACTAATGATGCACATAAGGCTATTGCAGAAGCAGTACAAGCAGCATTTGCAACTCATGGAATAAAGGTAAATATATCTAATGAAGAATGGGCTCAATTCTTAAACACTCGTAAGCAAGGAAATTATGATTTTGCGCGTAATGGTTGGTTAGCAGATTATAATGATCCTATTTCATTCCTAGATATGTGGACTACTGATTCTGGAAATAATGATTGTCAGTTAGGTAGAGAAGCAGCTGCAAGCTTTACTTATTCAGTACCAGCTGTTGCAGGATATGAAGCATTAAATGGTACTTGGGCAGAAACATATGACGTATTAATAGCTCGTGTTAAATCAATATCTGATGCTAACAAACGTTATGAGCTTATGCATGCAGCTGAAACATTATTAATGCAAACTGGTTGTATTTTACCAATTTATAACTATGTAGATACTTATATGCAAAGCAGTAGTCTTACAGAAGTTTACTCTTCACCTCTAGGATTTAAGTATTTCATGTGGTGTAACTATAGTAAGTAAAAAAAAGGGTTTAGCTTCGGCTAAACTTCTTTTTTTCCCTGTGTTTATGTGATATAATCATAACGGTGATGGATAATGGTTACAATTTATACTACAAATAGCTGTGCTTCATGTAAAAAGGCAGTTTCCTATCTTAAGGAAAATAATATTAAATATAAAGAAATTAATATGTTTAAAACACCTATCACAAGAGATGATATTAAATATATTTTAGAAAATTCAGAAAATGGTTTTGATGATATTATTAGTACAAGAAGTAAGGTAATACTTGAGAATAATATTGATATAGATTCAATGAAATTTAATGAAATGGTTGATTTCATTATTAAAAATCCTTCCGTACTAAGAAGACCTATTATAGTAGATGATAAGAGATTTCAGGTTGGATATGATGATGATGAAATTACAGCTTTTAAGCCTAGAAATTTAAGAGAAATGTTTGCGTGTAGCTTATGTACAGATGATGAAAAATGTAGCTATGTTACAAGCCTAGAAAATATAAAAAAATAG
>JBJEFR010000014.1:0-2817 GCA_051874255.1 Anaeroplasmataceae bacterium | reverse complement strand
AGGACTTGTTTACTCAAGTCCTTTTTTGTCGTTAGAAATAAATAGGAGGTGCATGCGCATGGATATTGAAAAGATAAGAAATATTGGACTTGATAAATTAGTTACTCAAGTTTATGATTTTGACAGTTTAACAACAGATGAATTAATGTGCAAATTTGCTCAAAAAATAAATATTATAATTGAACATTTAAAATACATTGATGACAGATGTTATAATTCTGAAAAAGCTTTAGAGTTAAAATTACAATATTTATTAGGACAAGGATTAGAAGAACAAGTCGCAAAAAGGATAGTAGAGTTAGTAAATAACGGAACATTAGGAAAATTAATTAATGAAACTTTATTAAAAGATATTAACGATAAAGTTGATGGTTTTAAAAATGAAGTTAACGAAGAATTGGAACAAAATACTAACTATGAGATAGTTTCAAGGTCAACTTTTAGTGGTATTACTAAAAAGGAAAATATTTTTACTATATTAGGTGGAATTGATAGTTTAACAAATGGAGCTGGTACATCTAATAATAATTATGGTTATTTTTTAGAGCAACAATTATGGAATAATTATGGTTTTGGTGGTTATGGTTATGTTGGTTTTCAAAATAACACAATAACTCAATTAGGAAGTTGGAATTTAAGTGGTTTTCAAACACTAGAATTAACAGAACAAAGTGTTTATCCTGGTAAATTTAGCTTTGATAATAAGGGTTGTTATGCTGATGACGCATCAAATGGCTATATAAATTTTAATTTTAAAAACAAAAATCATACTCGTGCTAAGGTTATCTATTTAAAACAACCTAATGGTGGGACTTTTAATTTCTCATGGGTTATGAGCACAAAGAGTGAGTTAATTGATACATCATCAGACACTTTTGAGTTAGGTGTTACTGAATTAACTGAATTAAATAATAACGCTCAATATAAAGGTGTTTCATGTTCTAATTGTAACGGGAAATTACTTATTTTTGGTGTGTATTTATATAATGAAAGAGGTGCTATATTTACAAGACTTGGTAAAGGTGGAGATAAATTATTAAATCACGCAAAAACAGACGATAGCTTTAGAAGTGCATGGATAAATATAATAAATGCTGATATTTACCTTTTTAATGGTGGTGCTAACGATAAAGACGATTGGAACGGTGAAACATATTTAAGTTATTTAACAAAGTATTTAACACCGTTTATAAACAATAATGTTCATACCATATGTATTAGATGTAACGATATAAGTGAAGATACTAAATGGAACGAAATTTTTGAACCAATACTAGAAAAGTTTGCAAAAGATAATAGACTTGATTATATTTCCGATAAGAAAATTTTAGGTAATTATGATTTTGCTATGGCTAATGGATATATGTTAGAAGGAATACATCCAAGCGAGTTAGGAAATAAAAAACGTGCAAATTATTATGCTAGTTTTCTGAATTTACCAACTGTTAATTTTAACAATATCGTTGAATCTTCTACAACAGAATTAACATATGAGTATTATAATAAATTAACAGAAAAATATATAAAAATACCTAATGGTGCAAGCACAACTATTTATAAAATAGGCATAGCAAATGCTTATGCAATAGGATTACTAACTTTAAATATTGTAGGACAAAGAAATGGAAGTAATCATATGTCTGAAAAAACTTATAAAATAGCAATAAATAATGGAACTGTTCCTAATCAAGTAACATCAATTGGGGATTTGTCTGTTATTTCTAATTACGAATATCATAGTGGTAGCAACCCAACAGTTGATTTTACATTAGAGGCAAATTTAGTTGATAATTTATTAGAAATCAGTATATCGCCTAACACTAGTACAAGCGATATGAATTTTTATATTAAAGGTAATATAGTTATGACTTATTTAACTGTAAAGGGGCAATGCGTATGGGAGAATTAATTCGCTTTTGATAAATAATGTTCGTAAATGAGTAAGGAGGTAACATTAACTTTCCTAATTTTAAAAAGGAAGTGAAAATAATGGCAAGTAAAGATAATATTTATTCTTCAATACAAAATCTTTATAATATGGATAAAAATACTTGGCAAGAAGTTCTTGCAGAAATGTACAATTTAATATATCAATGTCAAGATACGTGTGAAAATTTAAATAACACAATCAATTTAATGTTGCCATATAATAAAATTGTGTTAATTTCACCTGGCAATAAACAATATAAATTAACAGTTGATGATGACGGAAATTTATCAACAGAATTATATGAATAGGAGGATACTATGGAAGATATAACAAATTTAATTACAAATGTTGGGTTCCCCATAGCTTGTTGTGTTGTATTATTTTGGAATAATTCAAATTTTACAAAGACATTAAATGAGTTAAACGTTACTCTTAAAGGCATTATGGTAAGATTAGAAAATATTGAAGATAAAGTGGAGGGTAGAAAATAATGTGGTGGGAAATGTATGTTGATACATCAATCAAAATTATATTTCTATTAATTATTATTTTATATTCCAAAATAGGGAGGTATCGCAAATGAGTTATTCACAAATTAACATTAGCAGTGGTCATAGTATAAATTGTCAAGGTGCAAGTGATATAATAAACGAAGTTACAGAAGCAAGGAAAGTAGTCGATAGAATTTACGAAATGTGTAAAGATATTGGTGTTGAAGTGTACAAGTATCATGATACATCAAGCTCAAGCTCTCAAAATTTAGCAAATATCGCAAATTGGCATAATCAATTTAAAGATGGAATAGATATATCAATTCATTTTAATTGTTATAAACATACATCAAATAGTATGGGAACAGAGGTTTGTTATTATTCTCAATCACAATT
>JBJEFR010000013.1:0-12560 GCA_051874255.1 Anaeroplasmataceae bacterium | reverse complement strand
AAATAGAGCCTAACTCGTAAATAAATTAATGAGTGTGCGGCTCTAGATTATCAAGTAATTTCTTGTCACACACTGCAGGTGCCACTTTTTCTCCATTAAAAAGAGAATTTAAAGATATAGTACCATTACTATCCAAAGACTCAAATAGACTCATAGGTCGCATAATAATAGTTGATATTCTTCCAACACCACTATGCTGCATAAACTGTTCTTCTTTTCTATTCAAGGGGGGGGTAGCACTACCAGTTAAAATAAACTGTCCAAAAGAATCACGCTTATCAATTTCATAACGTATGTCATCCCAAATAAAAGGAATAATCTGCCACTCATCTATTAGTTTTGGAGTTTCACCTGCTAAAAACAATTCAGGAGCATTTTTAGCTAATGCGATGTTTTGCTCCCTGTCTTTTCTACTTTGCATATAAACAAAACTTTTTGCAATTTGTTCTGCAGTAGTTGATTTACCACACCATTTAGGTCCTTTAATCCATACAGCACCAGAACTTTCCAACTTATCTTTCAATCTTGTATCAATGCATCGTTTCAAATATTTTTCCATGATATCGCCTCAATTATATTTCATATCTCGTTTGGCAATTAGTCAATTTTTATTTGATAATTTGGCGCTACTTTGTTTGGCAATTTGGCATCTATGTAATGATACCTTTTTTCTCTCTAAACAGATTTTACCATATCATTAGTTCAGAAAAACATAAAAGAGCAATTTTACTTGCTCTCGTTTATAAATACTAATCTATTATCTTTAAAATAATTCTTTATTCTTTTACTATTACTTAAATATGATAAATAGCTTCTTACAGTAGATAATATTAACATATACTTATTATAAGATATATTTAAATCATAATAATTAAATATGTGAGTTGCACATTCTGTACAATTATGCTCAGTATGCAAGAAATCTAATAATACATCCATTATTTCATATATTTTATTTCTATTAAATTCTACTACTGGCTTAATATTTATTGTAACCTCACTATGTGAAGGTACAACTATTTTACCATTAAGACTCTCTACATAGTTTAAAGATTCTAAATATCCCTTAACATCATATATAAGTAAAATATTAGCTCTTTTTACTACCAACACTTTTGTTGTGTTTTTATTAAGATGATAGATTTAGTCTGTTAAAAGATTAATCGGTACGATATAGATTTCGTCTTTTATATATGCATCTCCTGCTGCTGTAATTATCATCTTGAACTTAGGCAGATGCTGCTTAGAATCTATAATTTTATTTTCAAGAGATCTCAAATTAGATATACCTTCATTTATTAAATCTTCTCCACCCAATTTTACTTCTATTAGTGCATAATCACCATTTTTCAAATGTAAAACCACATCACATTCTAGCCCGTTTCCATCCCTATAGTGTCTTAATTCTCCACCCAATACACTAGCATACACACGCAATTCTTTAACCACAAAATCCTCAAAAAACATGCCAAAAGTGTTTGGATCATTAATTAGATCATAAGGTGACATCCCTAAAGCATTTGCTGCAATAGATGTATCAATAAAATGCCTTGTCGGTGTTGTAACTATCGATGTTTTACTTCTAAAATTTGGATTCCAAGCTTCTATATCCTTAATAATATACAAATCTTCTAATGCTTTTAGATATGAATCAAATGTATCTGGATCCAAATTTCTATCATCGTGACCGTTGATATCTGAAATGATTGTTTTTCTTCTAGCTTCTGTCGATACATTTCTTGCATAACTTCTAATTAGCATTTTAAAGATATCTGGTTTCTTGTTTCTAAACTTCTTATTTTTATTATTTTCAAAATTAAATAGTGTTGAACAATAGTTATCAGTTATCTTTAAGGATTTTTCTTTATCGTCATTTAATGAAAGAGGCCATCCTCCTCTACATATATAAAATGCTGTATCGCTTAATCTGTAATTATCGTTTATAAAAAACAAATTCATCTTTTCCTTGAAAAGCTTTGATAATGATACAATTTTCTTCGACTCATTTGTTTCTGATAGACACATAGGATACATGCCAACTGTGACAATTCTCCCTGACCCAGTATGATATATCTCATCCATATCAGCTGGTGTAGAACTTCCGGTAAAAATAAATTGACCGAATTTATTATTTCTAGTATCGACTTCTGCTCTTGCACAATTCCATAAGTCTGGAACATTTTGCCACTCATCAATTAATCTAGGGGTATCACCTTTTAAGATTTCCTCTGGTTGAGCTTGTACCAACTCAATTTTTTTCTTCGTATTTAAGGAGTACGCACTATTAGCAAATAAAGTACTTGTAGTTGTTTTACCACAAAATTTTGGTCCGGCAACAACAACCACACCAGAGGTTTCTAATGAATCTTTTATTTCTTTTTCAATATATCTAGTCAAATACATACTATTCACCTCATATAATTACCACTTATATTTTATGCTTATTTATTCAAACAGTCAATATTTTTCTCTAGTTTTCATTGAATATTTTTCCCTAGTTTTCATTGAATATTTTTCGCATGTTCTCAGTCAAGAAAAAAGACATAGTTTTCTAGGCCTCGTTAATAAATACTAATCTATTATCTTTAAAATAATTCTTTATTCTTTTACTATTACTTAAATATGATAAATAGCTTCTTACAGTAGATAATATTAACATATACTTATTATAAGATATATTTAAATCATAATAATTAAATATGTGAGTTGCACATTCTGTACAATTATGCTCAGTATGCAAGAAATCTAATAATACATCCATTATTTCATATATTTTATTTCTATTAAATTCTACTACTGGCTTAATATTTATTGTAACCTCACTATGTGAAGGTACAACTATTTTACCATTAAGACTCTCTACATAGTTTAAAGATTCTAAATATCCCTTAACATCATATATAAGTAAAATATTAGCTCTTTTTACTAAGTCTATAGATCCAAGTGTATCTGCTACAAAATAAATATCATCTTTAGTTTTCATACCTATCATACCTGCATGATGTCCTGGTAGATGAAAATACTCTACACCCTCTGGTAATTCATCAAGCGCATATATTTCATCATTCATATCTATATGCATTAATTTACCATCATACTCATCTAAAGGATATCCTCCATATAAAAATCCTATATCAAGCTTAGGATCTCTAAAGAAGCCACGCTCTACTTTAGATGCAATCATCTTACAATTAGTTTTTTTATAAATATACTCCCATCCTCCTGAATGGTCTGCATGACAATGACTAAATAAAAGATGAGTTATTTTCATACCATTATCTTCTAATACCTTATAAATTTTAGGGCCATCTAGCTCTGTACCACAATCGAATAATAAAACTTCTTTTTTTTCATTTAGTACATATACTCCACAATTGGTTATTCCATCTATATAATAGGTATTTCCTTTTAAGTGATGTAATTTATGCATATTTTTTCACTCTCTTCTATAAAAAGCTCAAATAACTACTCATTTTGTCTATAATGCTCTAACAATCTTTCTGTAACCTCAGTAGGTGTTAATTCTTCTCGGATCATTTTTTCAAATAAATCAGCTGCAAAGGGGGAAATCTCAGAAGGATTATCTAAACTAGCAAAAGCAATAACTTCTTTTAGCTTTGCCTTATTTTTATTATACTGTTCAATTGGAATATTAAGGGAACTCTCCGTTTTTTTAATTTTATCCCAGCTTTAGCCCACTTGACACACCTATATTATAGCATATACACTTGATATAAGTGACAAAAATAAATATAACGTTTTTTAAGTACACCTTTAACAAATAAAAGAAAAATGTATTAAATTTTCCAAATTATATCACGTCTTATTAAATTCATTTTATTCATCATTTGTTCTGATGAAGTATTAACTTGGCTTTGTAATGCAGATATTAATGACATATTATTATATATTAATTGCTTCGTATTTTTATTTTCTTTAACTATATTTTGAATTTTATTATTAAGATTATCTTGTAATTCCAATAATGTATTTGAAAAATTATTGTTATTAATATCCATTTCATCTAATTTATTATTTAATTCATTTATAGAGGTATCCATATATTTAATAGCTGAATTAATACAATTTTGAAGTTGAATACTAATATCTCTATTCATTTTATTAATAGTTTCTAGTGTCAAATTAAATTTTAAATCATTATCCAATAAATTTAAGGCCTCTTTTAAACTAGATGCTCGATATGTTGAAATATAATAAATTAAAACATCTATATATTTTAAATCTGAAATATTTATAAAATCTCTACAGTAGTTATCTAATTCGTTAAATACCTCTTTAATTTCTATCATTTTTATTTTTATATTCTTTTTATGTTCATTAACTAATAATTTATATTTTTCATTTATCTGCTTTTTTACATCAGGTAAAGAATTGCTGAGTTTCTGTAATTCTAATTTATCATTATTTTGATCATTTATTAAGTTATTTTTCATAATTACATATTTTTTATACTCTTTTTTAATTCTTTTCTGTAATGAATTATTATATTCATCTATCTTTTCATTCTTTTGTTTAATGATTTCATTTTGGTATTTGACATTTTTTATATCTTCTTTAACTAATTCATTGATTTTTTTCTTGTATTTTTTCATATTAATTACATAACTGATTTTCAAATAACAAAAATATCCAATTAATATACTTAAATCAATTATAATTATTAAAAATAAACAGATTATTAACAAATAAACAACAAATCTTACAACTACTAAGAAATAATAAAATATAATTTTATAAAGCCAAGGTGTTCCATTAATCATTGGCTTTTCATACCAATCAAAAAACCACTTAAAAAGAAATGTAGTCCTCCAAAATTCACTCCAATATGTTGTTACAGCTACTATAATTCCTAAGATTACCCCAATTATTAGTCCAATAAATGCATAATACTTGTA
This sequence comes from Anaeroplasmataceae bacterium, assembly GCA_051874255.1. Taxonomy (GTDB): domain Bacteria; phylum Bacillota_I; class Bacilli_A; order Acholeplasmatales; family Anaeroplasmataceae; genus UBA3206. The sequence goes on along the minus strand of JBJEFR010000013.1, from coordinate 7,644 downwards.
ATCATCAAAATCAAAGTTTTCCTTAGATGGTTTAAAATTTTTACTTTCAAAATAATCTTTTGTGTGATACTCTAATAATTTTTCATGTTTTCTTCGCCTAGTATTTAATTGCATTTGAGTAAATTCCTCTTCGCTTTGCATATTAATAGGTTTATTACATTTTTTATTTAAGTCGATTACTATCTTTTTTTCTTTTTCTATTTCCTTTTTCTTTAAATTATTTTTTATATCTATTTCAGCATTCTCTTGTTCTAATTTATCATATAAAAAAAAACATTCCGACATTAATGCTCTTATTCCAACCAACTTATCTAAATCATTATTTTCCATAAAATCCCCTATTGCACCTATACTTTTTCCTTTTCCTTTATTTTTTTCTTCTTCTTTATTTTTTCCTTCTCCTTTATAATTGACCCTAATATTTTATGACCTTTAACATCTAAATAATCATTAATTTCATCTATATCATATATAGAATTCTTAATATAATAGCTTACTATTAAGTCAAATTCACTTGTAGTTGAAAATGTATACCCAAGTTTTCTAAGCATTATTACAGTTGTCTCATAATTAAATTCTAAAGCTATACATAAACATATGGCTGTATTCTTGCTGGGTGTATAATTCTTGTTAAACAGTCTTGAATAAATTCTTCTATGTAGATTAGCTTTATTATAAACAAATACTGAATCCAGATTATTTTTAATAATATAGGATAAAACTACTTCATTAAAGCTTTTTTCTATATTATCACTAATAAATCTTTCAATATCATCTTCATGTATCATTTCTACTTAAAACACCCAACATATACTTCCTCCGATATAGGAAGATTATATAATAAAGAATGTCTCAATTTGTCCCTTGGCAAGGGACATCGATAAAAAAATAGAGAGCAAATTTTTGCTCTCTAGATTGAATTAAATTCTTTTATTTTATTACTTTACCATATATTTCAACATTAGACCAAGTAGTATATCCATCTTTTCCACCTGCTACCCATAAAAATAGAATCTTTCCTTTTTCAATAACTAATTCTCCTGAACTAAAAGCATATTCAATTGAATGTTGCTTATTAAAATCTTCACTAGATTTAAATGATACATGTTGATCTCTTACAAATGGATTGGAATGCATTGAATATTTTCCATTTGCAACACTTAATTCATACCCATCTGAGATTGTATGATCTGTATAAGAACTTTGGAATTTTGCTTTAATTCTAGAAACTTCAAATTTATATGATGCATATAAGTTAATTTGTGTACTATTACATTTGTCTGGATCAAATCCACTAGATGAACTTAATTGTTCATATGTGATACTTGATGTTTTCATTCCTGCTTTCATTAATGTAATATTAATTTTTTGGAAAACATCAGATGTAGTTATACTATCTACATCTATATCGTCATCATTATTTGTAGATTTACAAGCTGTTATTGTAAATGCGAAAGTAAACATTATTATTAATGTAATTATAATTTTAAAATATTTTTTCATTTCTTTTCTCTCCTTTTTTGTAATATTATTATTGTATTAATTAGGAATATACAATAATAATTTACACTCTATTTTATCATCTATAATAAACGAAAATGTCCCTTGCTAAGAGACATTACTTCCATATTTTCTGATATTCTTTCAAATACAATTTAATTATATCATTATATTCTTCTAAGGTTAATTCACATGCGGCTAAAATTGTATCAACATCCACATTTAAAAAAGTTAGTTTACATGCCGTTCTAATTATTCCAAGAGAAATTCCTTCATCCTGTATTTTATCTCGTTTTGTTAATTCATTTAAAAGTTTAATAATTTGGCCTTCTGTCAATTCTGTTTTTCTAATAAGCTCTTCATATGAATTAGCACCATTTTTAATCAAATCAGAAATATAAATATATACATCGTCTACCAAATCAGAAATATCATCATCTACAAAAAGATCTTCTCTTACCTTTGAACCAAGAAAATAATTATATCCTGCCTCATAAATATATCTATTAATATTATCAATATCATATTCTTTTTTTTCTAATGCAGTATATATGATAAGCTCAGCTACACTTGAATAATCAAATGTATATCCAAATAGCTCTAATAAATTCTTTGCCTCCTGTGGCGTATAACGTAAACCAACACATACAGAAAGTAAGGTTCTCTTATTTGGGAAGCATTGCCTATTTAATATTTTATTTAATGTTTGCTTACACAAATTACTTCTATCAGCTAATTCGGTTTCAGATATATTTAATTTATTTAGTTCCTTATAAACTAATTCTTTAAATTCATCAACTTTTGCTTGATTAGAAATAATCTTTGCTGTAAACCCTGGATACTTCTTTATAAATGATTTTCTTATTGGTAATCTGTATTCATCAACATTATCATCTTTATCTTCATCTCGATTATGTATAGTTTTGATTTCCTCTTTTAATTCATCTAAATAGCTTTTAAAATCTTCATCAGCCGTAAAGCTTTTATTTTTATCTCTTAAGAATTCAGATATATACATATAGTATTCACTTCTTTCTATATATTATTTTCAAATTGTAATTTATATAAATTATAATAGTATCCATTATTCTTAATTAGCTCTTGATGAGTACCACGCTCAATAATTTCACCATGCTGTAATACTATTATTTGATCAGCATGCTGAACTGTTGATAGTCTATGAGCTACTACAAGCATTGTACCAATATTTTTTATTTTTTCCAATGAGTTTTGAATTATTGATTCAGTCTCAGTATCAATATTTGCGGTTGCCTCATCTAATATTAATATTTGAGGCTTATGTAATACTGTTCTTGCAAATGATATCAATTGTTTTTGGCCTTGGCTTAAATTATCTCCATGCTCAATAACCTCTTCTTTAATTCCATCAGGGAATTTTTCTATAAACGATGTTGCATCAACATAATCACATACAGCCTTTATATCTATATCACTATAGGAATCATCATGTAGGCTAATATTTGATTTTATGCTTCCTGAAAACATAAATACATCCTGAAGCATTTGACCAATATTATGTCTTAATGATGATAGCTTTATTTTAGTTATATCAATTCCATCTATTAATATTTGACCACGCTGTATTTCATAATTTCTTACAATAAGACCTAAAATTGTTGTTTTTCCGGCACCTGTTGCCCCTACAAACGCAACGGTTTGTTTAGGCTCTATAGTAAATGATACATCCTTTAATATCCAATCCTCATCCTTATAGGCAAACCATACATTTTTAAATTCTATTTTACCTTCAAAATGTGATACCTCTATTGCATCCTCACTATCTCTTATTTCAGGTTTAACATCAAGAAGGTTAAATAATCTTTCAGATGCAGTAAAGGCCTTATTTAAATTATTTAGCTGATCTGCCATTTCTTCAATAGGATTAAAGAAATGAGCTGTATAAATATAAAATGCTACTATTTCTCCAGCGTTAAGCTTTATTTTAAGTCCTACATAAAATATTATCGCAAGTGATAAATAATATAAAAGAGTAATAAATGGACGATATACCGCGAATGCACATACAACCTTCATACGCGCCTTTCTTAGGCTTTCTGAAGTATTTCTAAACTCCTCTTTTTTTCTATTCTCTTGATTAAAAATTTGAGTTATTTTCATACCTGATATATTTTCATTAATATAGGTATTTAAATTAGAAACACATTTTCTTTCTTCTCTAAATACCTTAGTACTAACATGGCTAAATATAGCAGATGTTAGTAATAATATTAATATGAAGCCTAGCATAATTAACCCTAGCTCATATGATATATACATCATTACTGAGTATACTCCAATTACTTTTATAATATTTTTAAGAAGCTTAACTAAGTCATTAGTAAATAAATCAGACATAGCTTGAGTATAAGATGCAACTCTTGTTACAAGAGAACCTACTGGCATTGAATCAAATTGATTTTGACTCATTCTTTCAATATGAGTAAATACCTCCATTCTTAATTCACTTACAATGCGCTGCCCAGCATATTGTATAATCATAGTACTAATATAAAAGAATAGCTGATTTAAAACACTAATTGCAAAATAAGAAATTACTAATATAAATATAGGCTTAAACTCAATATTCTCATTAAAATAATTAATTATTCTACTTACTATCATAGGAAGACTAATATCAAGTATGATATTAACTATCATAAATAATAAAGAAAAGATAAAGCTTAGCTTTTCTTTTTTTATATATTTCCCATTACGCTTAATTATCGTAAATGCACTAAGCTTACGATCAGTAGTTAAAGTCATATTTTCACTATTCATAAATATCGCCTCCTTCTACTAATTTTTCAAGTTCCTGAAGGCGAACCATATTAGAAAATGTAGGAGAATTTTTTAGTAAATTTTCGGGAGTATCAAAGGCTTCTAGCCTTCCATTATTTAAAACAATTACCTTATCCATATGCATAACTGTAGAGGCTCTTGATGCAATTAAAATAGTTGTAAGACCATTACGACTATGATCAATATGCTTTAATATATTCTCCTCTGTTTTTAAATCTACAGCTGATACACTATCATCAAGTATCATAATAGGTGATTTTTTCATATAGGCTCTTGCGATAGATAATCTTTGTTTTTGCCCTCCTGATAGGGTTACTCCTCTTTCTCCTGTTACAGTATGATATCCATCCTTAAATCCCTCAATATTAGATTTTAAGTCTGCAAAATCTACTGCAGCCTCTACTTCCTTCATAGAAGCATTCGGATTAGCAAATCTAATATTACCTAATATTTCATCACTAAATAAAAAATTTTCTTGTGGAACATAGCTAATATTATCTCTAAGCGAAGTAATATCAATATTCATAATATCAACATCATCAATAAATATTTGATTATTTTCTATATTATATAATCTAAATAGAGAGTTAACCAAAGTAGTTTTTCCACTACCCACCTTACCAACAATACCTATTTTTTCACCTTTATTTATTACAAGTGATATATTACTAATTGAATCATAGCTTGAATCTGGATATTTAAAGGTAAAATTCTTAAATTCTATTTTACCACCATCAGTATTTAATATAGTAGGATTTATAGGATTTTTAATATCCTCCTCTGTATCTAAGTATCTTGATACTCTTATTAAAGAGGCTTTAGCCTTACTACGCATCGCAACGATTCTTCCTAAGGCTATCATCGGCCATATCAAGGATTCATAATATCCTAAGAAGGAAACAAGCTCTCCTGATGTCAACTCAATAGTATGACCAAATACTATAACAGCATCATTATTAATATATGAATATACAAAGTATCCTCCAAAGCCTAATAATAAACACATAATTAAGGCAATAAGTATCTCTATAATTACATCAAATAAAACTGACATTTTAGCATAAGCTACATTTGCATCCTTATTCTTTTTTACTATCTTTGAAAAATAATGAATTTCCTTTGTTTCCTTAACAAAGGCCTTTATAACTCTAATACCTGTAAAATTCTCTCTAGAATAATCATATAGCTTATCAAAGGTTTGTTGTCTTAATTCCCATTTTTTAGTCATAACTCTTTCCACTAATAGTCCCCATACAACTAATAATATTATTGGAATAAAACAAATAATTGATAAAACATAATCTAGCTTAAGCATCCTTATTACAACTAATATAGCTAAAAATGATGCATCAACAAGCATAACACTTCCCCAGCCTAAAAACTCCTCAATAGTTTCTAAATCTGACGTAAACCAGGTCATAATTGTTCCAATATTATTGTTATGATAGAAGGTAGTAGATAGTCTAGTAGCCTTATCAAATAGTTCACTCCTTAGTGATGATTCTATTTTTTTAGATACACTAAATATTGATAATCTAAAGCAAACTCTACCAAAGGCTAAAATAATAGCTACTATTACAACATTTAGTATAAGCTTATTTATATTCATATCTAGCTTATGATTAATAGTATCTACTATATTACCTAAATACATAGGAATATATAGTTGAACATAATCAACTATAATTAATGCTAGTAATCCTATTAATAGTAAAAATATATACTTTATATAGTATTTATTTAAATACTTATTAAATAGCATTATTAACATCTCCCTTTCTTATTCTACTTTAAATTTTGTCCATAACATCTTATTATATTGCATTATATCATTTGCATGCTCCATACCATATTTTTCATAAAATGGTATTGCATCCTCATTAGCACATAAATATAAAGCTATATTTTCTTTTCCACCTACAAGCTCTAAAGCCTTATTTATAAGCCTTGTTCCTATACCATTTCTTTCATAGCTTTTTTCTACACCTAAATCGGTAATAAATAGCCAATAGGCATAATCAGTTATTGCAAATAATACTCCTATTATTTTATTATAGCTATCTCTTACAATTAAGCTTATTGAAGCATTAGAAACAAGCTTTTCTATTCTTTGTTCAAAGTTTTCTTTAGGATATTGACTCCCAAGATCACTTCTCTATACTTCACCTATACAATTATATCACATAATAAAAAGCGATTTTCATCGCTTTTATTATTTATTTATAAAATTAATAGGTTTTATCCATTTAAAAGTATTTTCTTATTGGATGCCTTATTACAGTTTTCAACTTACTTACATCACATTTTCTAGGATCGCTTAAATGTATTTCATGGTGGTATCTTTCATCATTAATATCTAATTCATAGCCATTTTCTTTTATAAATTCATGCATTAATTCAACAGTTATAGGTTCATTATTAAATGAACCTATATGCATACATTGAACACATAATCCCTCGTCATATGTTAGAAATTCCACTCGCGAAAAATCTTGTTTTTTCTTTTTTGTAGTCAAAAGCCATAATTAATTTCTCCTTTTATTTAATTGGTACTTGTATTTCTGTTAGCCAATCACTAACATTTTCCTTATTCCAAATTCCATCTATATAGCATTCTCTTGGGAAATCTTGAATCTCTAATTTATTATCCTCAATATATTTCATGATTTTTCCATAAGAAGCTCCTAGCTCATTATAAGCACCTTTATGGTATATACAGATACATTTTGTTTGTGGAATATCCATAAATTTTATACTACCATTTTCTTTAAAAGGTGTAGATTCTTTAATAACTGCTTGAGAATATCTAACCTTAATATCATGCTCTTTATATTCTCCATCTAAATAATTTACAAAGCAATAATCAGGCTCAACACATTTAATGTTTGGATTTAGCTCTAAGCATTCCATTCCTGATTCTTGAATAAATGAGGATGCCTCACTATAATCCTTTAAAACTCCTTCCTTATAATAAACATAGTATGCAGGTATAACTTTTTCAAAAATTTCTTGTTTCATATTTTTCTCCTCTAATAAATAATTTATTTTGGATAGCTGATAATTATATTCATTAATAGTTTTCTTTATTTCTTCCTTCTTTATTTCTAATATAGTTTCTAAGGATTCATTATTTTTTACTACCCTTTTTATTTCATCAATAGATAAACCTATTTGTTTTAAGGATACTATTCTTGATATTTCTAGTAATTGTTTACTTTCATAGTATCTATATCCTGTAAATTCATCTACATATGATGGAATAATTAACCCCTCCTCGTATAATAAATTTGTATTAATTATTTAATGATGTTAATACATAAACAT
>JBJEFR010000012.1:0-3053 GCA_051874255.1 Anaeroplasmataceae bacterium | reverse complement strand
CTGGGATCAAAATAATGTTAAAGAAGCTATTAACTGGTTAAATAATTATCATGATGATAAACCATTTATGTTAGCTTATGGTATGCATAGCACCCATAGACCATACCCAATTGAAGTTGATAAAGATATTGATGAAAGATATGTAAATGTAATGTTCGCTTCTAATAGTAATAAGGAAACAAGGCATGATCAAGCTTGTTTTATGACTAGTGCTAAACACGCTGATGAAAATATTGGCATGTTATTAGAAGCAATTAAGAATAATAATTTATTAGATAATACGATAATTATGTATACTACTGACCATGGCGTAGCTAATCCATTTCATAAGTGTACTTTAAGTGATAGAGGGATTGGTGTTAGCTTAATAATTAGACACCCAAAATTAGCTCATGGTATAGTGTGTGATAATCTGGTATCTCATGTTGATATCTTTCCTACCTTGTGTGATTTATTAAATATTGATAAACCAGATTATCTTTCAGGTATTTCATTTAATAAGATGTTTGAAAATGAAGGAATAAAAACTAGAGATGAAATCTTTGCCCAAGTTAATTTTCATACATCTTATGAACCAATTAGATGTATTAGAACTAATAGATATAAATACATTAAGTATTTTGATACTTATGATAAATTAAATTTATCTAATATCGATGAATCTATTTGTAAAACACAATTAATAAATAATGGCTTACAAGAATATCATAAACCTTTAGAAGCATTATATGATGTACTATATGATAAGGATGAAACAAATAACTTAATTAATGATCCTAACTTATATAATATTAAGGAAGAATTAAGTAATCGTTTATATCAACATATGAAAGATATTAATGATCCACTATTAAATGGAGAATTACCAATCTATCCAAATTATAAAGTAAATAAAAAAGAATGCCTAAAGGCATCAAGTAAAGATCCAAACGATTATGATAATAGAGGGAGAACTGCTTAGTTAAAAAACTAGGCAGTTTTTTTTTTATTTTACGTACTTTTTTCATAAATCATACCCATTAAAAACATCCGGTTATAAAAAAATTGATGTTTTTTTCGCTTATAACCGCAATGAGTAGGTACGAAAATTAAGGAGTGAAAAATTAAAAAAATAAGTTCTTTGAAAATATGTTAAAAGATTTGAAATTGGCATGATCAAGACCATGACAAAAACAATTTCAATATACGAAATTGTAGTAAATATTGATTATTAGTAAGTTTGATCAGTAAGTCCAGTATCAGTAACAGTGCTTGTAGTAGGCATCAAGATGGATGTTGATACCGGAAGCTATCAACATTAAATAGTTTAATCTTTTGCCATGCATCATACAGTTCTTGAAATCGTAGATGTTGAGTATGTAGTTATTGATCCTTTCTGTACAGGTCCTGTTCTTATATAACTTTTTCCATTCTTCGGATTTATAAGGAACAACACCAAACAGTTTGATATCAGTGTCAAATTTAATATAAACGACTCTGCCATAATCTGATTTAGTACATGTATCCTTATGTGGGCACTTACAATTGGCGATATCGTTGTAATAAGGACAACGGAATTTATGACGTCTACGGTATAGATCTCTACCATAAGAAACCATTTCTTTGTTAAATTGGCATAGCGGTTTTCCATTTTTTGATATACCATTATGTTGCGCATATACATTTTGACCAGTACGTCTTTTGTTTAGATCGATGATGGGGATCATATTTAAATGATAGGCATATTCGAATGTAGCGTAATTATCACTGGCACAGTCATGGCATAAATGAGAAGGATGGAAGGAATCGTTTATTCTAGTGAATGTTGCCAGTGATTTTATTAATGTAATGGCATCATGTTGACTAGCTTTGACAAGATTCAAGAAAACAGGAAGATCGATTTTGAGTTTATTGTTGGTAACAGAAAGATTGTAGGCAGAATAGCCAAAATAAAACTTATCAAGATCAGAATCCCAACCAATATTAGCGTCAACATCAGAATAAAAACGGTGTTCCTTGTCATCTTTGATCTTGGTGCCGGAACTGTTGGCATGAGTCCAAACAGCTGTACCATCACCAGAAAGGACCATGGAATCATCAATAAGGCCTTTAGATTTGGAAAATCTAACAGCTAATCTATTGAATAGATGTAAAAGATTATCTTCAGTAAGCACTTCTTTATAGTCATCAGAAGTACGGATCTTAACGAGTGATTTAACAGTCTCTTTATCAAAGTTTTCAAGTTTCTGATTCTTACCTTTAGGTTTGGAATAAGAATTATGAAAATGATTAGTTTCCAGGATATGAGAACCACAGTCATAAGGATAGATACGTTTGGCAAGATCGTAGAAAGAAGAAAAAGCAGAAGTATTATCAGGGTCAAAACCACTGATAATAGCTAAAAGCTTATCAGTCTTTAAACGTTTAGCCCATATTTTAAATGAATAACATTTAAAATGAGCCATAAGGATAAAAGATCTAAAGATCTCCATTTGATTGACAGCAGGTCTACCATAAGGTGAATAAAGAGGAGTAAAGATGTCAGAAACGGCATCAACATCGAGGAAGATCATTTTAAATAAAGCTTTAGAATAATCTGGAGAAGAAATAGAATACTTGAAATAATCAGGATACAACTGATACATCTTATTAAGGTGAGAGATGTAATCAGAATAAGAATTCAAATGTTTTAACATATAAGCAACCTCCACGGTTTTTAGATTAAAGCGCGCTACAGCGCGCGGCGATTTTTAGTGAAAAGTCAATACCAAAAATGAAGAAAATACTAAAAAAGTGGGGGTAAAAAGAAAAAAGGCACATTGCGGATGTGCCTTAATTATCGTCTATTTTTAATTTTCGTACCGGCTCCAAATGTACTTGGGGGGGCAAAAACAAGCTATTTAGTAAACTAACAAAAGTTATTTTAGGTTTATTATTAGCACTAACTGTCTTACCTATTAATTATGTAAATGCTGAAGAAATAGTAATTCCTGATTTAGTTTGGACTGAAGATGGGCAAATTGAATTTGCTGCTAATACAAAGGATACTACATATTATGCAACAAGAATTTATA
>JBJEFR010000011.1:0-3060 GCA_051874255.1 Anaeroplasmataceae bacterium | reverse complement strand
GTTATTTTAATAAATATATGTCCTTCATTTTTAGAATTATAATAATCACTATCGATAATACCTACTGTATTATTTAATTGTAATCTATATTTAAATCCTAGTCCACTTCTTGGATATATTTCTAGTACATAGCCATTTTCAATATAGCTTCTTATTCCAGTTGGAACCTTAATTGTTTCACCTGGAGCTAAATTAATATCAAATGGTGCATAAAAATCATATCCAGCACTACCTACAGTAGCTCTTTTAGGAAGCTTTATTTCTTTATACATTTCTAATATTTCATCATCTGACATATTAGGAAATGAATCCTTATAATCTGTTAAAAATTGTTTTTCTGAGACTAGTTCAAATCTTGCGACACTTTTCATTTTTTAATTTCCTTCTTTCAATACTATTTTATTTAATAATTTGGTTTTTTTCATATCTATTACTCTTTGATTATGACTTCCAACCCATTTTTTATTAGGACTTAATTTATCAATAATAAAAGGTCCATCTACTAAAACATCAATATAATTCAAAATATCTAAATCAGATATTTCTTCATAATTATATCCTGTATATAGCCATATGTTTTTATCAGGTAATTCTTTTTTTACTATTTTACATATATTAGTTATTTCTTCTCTATTAGATATGTATAATGGATCACCACCTGATAAGGTTAATCCTTCAACATATTTTTCTTTTAATGCATCTAGTAATTCCTTAAGCGCATCACTATCAAAATATACACCATCATTAGGATCATGAGTTATGGGATTATGACAACCCTCGCAGTTATGGCTACATCCTGATACCCATAGCACTACTCGTATTCCATCTCCATTAAGCATATCACATTTAGTTATATCATGGTACCTCATTTACATACTCTTCCTTTCGGAAATCTCTTCCATTTTTGCCTTATTTAGTCTTGTGTCACCATGAATTCTAGAATATGATAAATATCCATTCATTCTTTCAATTTTAGTTAAATTTTTACTTCCACATTTTGGGCATATATCCATATTTAATTCACTATGTCCACAATCATCACAATATGATAGGCTTAAATTTACTCCTTCATAAAATCCATAATCCATAGCTCTAAGTACTAATGCTTTAATAGCATTTATATTATAATCAATTGGATATTTAACATATTGAATTTTACCACCATTAGATAAATTCCAAAACTCACGCTCTATATCCTGCTTTTCAAATGGAGTTATATTTTCAGTTACATGACAATGGAAGGAATTAGAAACGTATCCTCTATCACTAACATTTTTTATAATACCATATTTTTTTCTAAACTGAGTTACCTGAAGTCCACATAGGCTTTCAGCTGGAGTACCATAGATTGCATATAATCTATTATCTATGTATTTATATTTTTCTACGACCTCATTAATATGACGTAAAGTATTTAGGGCAAACTCTCTATCCTCAACTAATGACTTACCATTATAAAGTCTTTGAAGCTCATTTAAGGCTGTATATCCAAATGATGCGGTTGCGCTATCAAGAAGTGGTTTTATTTTATCATTTGGCTTTAAATGTCCACCATAAAAGCCTCCCTCACAATACGCAAGTGGATTAGTTGAAGCTCTCATCTCGCCAAGATAATCATATGTACGCAAATGAATTTGTCTTATCATTTCTAAATAATAATCAAGTACCTCAAAAAATGGTTTATTTTCTTCTTTTGCCTTCATATAAATCATCGGTAGATGTAATGATACAACTCCAATATTAAATCTTCCCTTAAATATTGGCTTATCATTTTCATCCTCTGGCTTTAAACCACCTCGTTCATAAAATGGCGATAAAAAGGCTCTACAGCCCATAGGACTAATAGCTTCCTTATATTTTTTATAAATACTTGGAACATATCCTTCTCCACTCAAACTTAGATAATCAGGGTACATGGCTTTACTTGAGCATAATATAGCTTCATTAAAAACATCATTTAATGGTTTACCATCACCATGAAGCTCTTTATCATATAGAAAAACAATTTTAGGAAATAATACTGGCTTTTTATGCCCTTCCTTACCCTGCCCCATAGCTCTAACCTTTAGACAAGCCTTCGCAGCCATTTTGGCATACATATCCTTACATAGACCTATTGTAATAGTTGTAAAGGGATAATCACCTCTTGAAGAACCAACTGTGTTAAATTTATATTCTAACACCTGAAAGCCTTGCATAAAATCAGTCTCTAAATCCTCTAAGGCATGACTACTGGCATCCTCATAGCTTAAGCCTAATTCTTGATATCTCTTAATATATTTATCATGACTTTTCTTAGCATACTTACTTAACACATTATCAATCTCTGGAACAGTAAATCCACCATACTGCTGGGCTGATACTGATAATACTAAATCTCCAATTACATCAAAGGCACTTCTTAGCTTTGTTGGTTCGTTATACCAAATATTTCCCATTTCAAAGCCACCATTTAAAACTGATTCTATATCAAATAAACAACAGTTCATAGTATCTCTTCTAAAGCTCATATCATGAATATAAATATATCCATCATCTGAGGCCTCTATTTCAGCATTGCTTAAGAAAAACTTCCTATATAATTCTTTATTTAACGCATTAAGTGTTAGGCTTCTTTTAGTACATACAAGGGCACTATCGGTATTACTATTATCCTTATCACCTATATACATTATTGATTGAGCTTTAGTATAAATGCTATCTAGCATTTTAACAAACTCTGTTTTATAGTTTCTATAATTTCTATAGCTTTGGGCAACAGCTGGAAAATATTTATCCAAGGCATGCTCAACATAGCTATGCATATCAATAATAGGAATACAATCCTTTTGACTTTCAATAATGCTTAAATAAATATCTGATTCTATTAAATCAAGCTCATCTGAACTAAATTCCTTTAATACTCTTTTAGCTGATTTACATACAGCTCTTTTTATTTTGGAAGGATCATATAGCTCTTTAGTTACATTATCCTTTTTTAATATATAAATAGCCATATAATCACTCTCCTCGTATAATAAATTTGTATTAATTATTTAATGATGTTAATACATAAACATC
>JBJEFR010000010.1:0-13291 GCA_051874255.1 Anaeroplasmataceae bacterium | reverse complement strand
AAACAAATTATAGGTTTTTTGTGGTATAATATATTAGTTAGGAAAGAAGGTTCTATTGATGCTTAAAATCGATATTGCTCAAATAAGAGAAAGTGCTTCTAGCTTAGTTGCGTTAAATGATGGTTATGGATTATACCAAAATAAAAAATGTCAAAATGTGAGAATAGTGCATGATTCTACCCTAAGCTATGACTTTATTATTGAAGGAGAATTTTTTGATGTTGGTCGTATTACCCTTTATTATGGTAATAACACAATAGGAAATTGTTCTTGTCATGAAAAAGGTTTATGTAAGCATGAGGTTTGTCTATTCTTTTTACTTAAAGATAAAATTAATGATATGTTTTCTAATAAAGAGGAAATGGAAAAATACGAAAGTAATCTTAAGGTAGATAAGCTTTTGAGTAATGTTTATAATTCATCAATTATAAATGGCTATAATAATGTAGAAATATATCCTACTGTTACCTTTGAAGGAGGGATAGGATTATTTTTAGATGCAATTATTGATGGAAGAAAAATGAAGGTAAAGGATATAAAGAAATTTTTATATGCTATTAGAACTAAGAGCGACTATACCTTTAATTTTAAAACGATAAAATTAGGTGTTAATGTTTTGTCAGATAAAAGTAATAGATTAATAAATTTAATTAAATATTTAGATAGTAGCATTAATACTATTAAATTAGATTTATCTTTATTTGATGATATATATGCTCTATATTCTGATATGATATATGTTTATAATGGATATTATTCTAAGCCATATTACTTTACAAATGATGATTTTATATTGAAATTATTAGTAAATAATAATAAGCTTACAATATCTGATACTGACTATAAATTAATTGAATCTGTTAATAATTACTATATTTTTTATAAAGAAAAAATATATGTAAATAATAATCATACTCTACATTTAGTATTAGAATATCTAAAAGAAAATAATGGTGAAATAATATTTAATAAAGATAATTATAATAGCTTCCTAATCAATATTTATCCATATATTAAAGAATATGTAAATGGTGTAGAATATTGCTTTGATTTAAGTATTGAAAGCTATATTGATTATAAGGATAAGAAGCTTAGTATTAAATATAAAACCGATATAGAAGATGATTATATGTTTATTAATAGAACTAATTATCTTGCATTAATAGAAAAATACGGATTTAGTAGAGAAAATGGCTATATAATTGATAATTATGATACTATTTGCGATTTTTTAACTAAAGGAATTATTGAACTAGAAAAATACGGATTTGTTTATTTAAGTGATAATGCAAAAGGTATTAAGATTAGAAATATGAAAAAATTAAATTTCAATCTCTCATTAGATGGCGGAATAGTAAACTTTATTTATGATAATACTACTTATAATTTAGAAGAAATCAATAAAATGATATTAGCGTATAAAAATAAAGAAAAATATGTTTTGTTAAATGATGAAACGGTTTGTCTTGATTATAGTGAGCTTGAGGATATTACTTCATTAATGGATGATTTAGGTATAGATGCTATAACTGATGTTAAGCTAAAATTATATCAAGCATATTATATTAATTCTAAATATAAAAAATATTTCACGATATCTAATAATTTGGCATCCTTTATAAATGATATGGTAATGTATAATGATTATAATGTATCATTAGATAATAGTATTAGTAGCGTTTTGAGGGATTATCAGCTTGTGGGTTATAAGTGGTTACGTGTGTTAAGTGATTATGGCTTTGGTGGAATATTAGCTGATGATATGGGGCTTGGAAAAACCTTACAAATAATTGCTTTAGTATCATCTCTTCATTCTAATAAGCCTATTTTAATTGTAAGTCCTACATCATTAATATTTAACTGGGCTATGGAATTTAAGAAATTTGCTCCTAACATTAATTATGAGGTTATGTATGGAGAAAAGAGAAATATAGATAATATTAAAAGGGCTATTAAAAATAATGCTGTTATTATAGTATCCTATGAAATATTACGTATTGATATTGATAATTATAAGGATATTGATTTTAAATTATGTGTTATTGATGAAGCACAATATATTAAAAATCCTGATGCGCTAAAAACCATTGCTGTTAAAAGTATAAAAAGCGATATAAGAATTGCCTTAACAGGAACACCAATTGAAAATAGCTTAATTGATTTATGGAGTATTTTTGATTTTGTTCTTCCTGGATATTTAGAATCAAGAAATAAATTTATTTCTAAGTATGAGAATTTCAATTCTAATACGGATGTTTTGTTAAACCTTAATAAAAGAGTTTCACCTTTTATGCTTAGAAGGTTAAAGACAGATGTACTAGATTTAGAAGAAAAAATAGAAACCTATTCTATTTCAACAATGTCTAAGGAAGAAAGACGTTTATATGATTCCTACCTATTAGATGCTAAGGAGAGCCTCAAAAAGGATAATTATAAGATTAGTAGTATGTTAAGTGTACTTACAAGATTACGTCAAATTGCTTGTGAACCAAGACTATTCTTAGATAATGTTAACATAAATAATTCTAAAATGGATATGTTAATGGAAATAGTTGAAGAGAAGATAGCTGATAATCATAAGATTTTATTATTTTCACAGTTTACCTCAATTTTTCCATATATTGAAAGAAGATTTGATGATTTAAACATAAAATATTTAAAATTAACTGGTCAAACAGCTTCGGTTGATAGAGCTTATTTAGTTGAAGAATTTAATAGTAATCCAGATATTAAGGTGTTTTTAATATCCTTAAAGGCTGGAGGTACGGGATTAAATCTAACATCAGCAGATACGGTAATTCATTATGATCCATGGTGGAATACTGCTGCAATGAATCAAGCAACTGACAGATGCTATAGAATTGGTCAGGAAAAATGTGTTCATGTTATTAAGATGATTAATAAAGGAACTATTGAAGAAAAGATTGTTGAGCTACAAGAAAAGAAAAAATATTTATTTGATAGTGTTATATCGGAAGATGAAGCTATTAAGAAAATAAGTGCAGAAGATTTAAAGGAGTTATTTTTATGAAATATTTAATATTTAGTGATTTACACGGATCAAGTGTATATTCTCATAAATTAATAGAAATTTTTGAACGTGAAAAATGTGATTATATGCTTTGCTTAGGTGATATTTTATATCATGGACCTAGAAATGATTTACCTATAGGATATAATCCTAAAGAAGTTATTAAGGATTTAAATAAATATGCTAGTAGGATTATAGCTATAAAGGGAAATTGTGAAGCATATGTCGATCAAATGGTTTTAGACTTTATTATTCATGATGAATATGAGCTTTCATATAATGGCAAGCGAATTATTATGACTCATGGTCATATTATCAATCCTACTAATCACTTAAATATAGAAAGCGGTGTGGTATTATATGGCCATACACATATTTATGGGGTAGATAAGATAAATGATGTATTATATATAAATCCAGGTTCAACAACTATTCCTAAAAATGGTTGTAAAAATAGCTTTGCAATACTTGAAAATAATGAAATAACTATTTATGACTTTGACTTAAATGTTATTTTTAGGCAAATTATATAATATGCACAAAAATTAAAGCTTTAATTGTGTTTTTTAATAAAATTACTAGAATTATTTTGTCATAATGCTAAAAATATGATAAAATATTTGTATCATTTCATATGGAGGAATTTAGTATATGGGTGGTTTTTTTGGAGTAGCATCAAAAGAAGATTGTGTATTTGACTTATTTTTTGGTGTTGATTATCATTCACATTTAGGAACAAGACGTGGAGGAATGGCAGTATATAGTGAAGAGTTGGGTTTTAATCGTTCTATTCATAATATTGAAAATTCGCCTTTTAGAACAAAATTTGAGCATGATGTAAACGATATGCATGGTAATTTAGGAATTGGTTGTATATCAGATTTTGAACCCCAGCCTTTAATTGTTAAATCACATCATGGTACATATGCAATAACTACTGTTGGTAAAATTAATAATATTGATGATATAGTTAAGCAATTATTTGAATTAGGTGCATCTCATTTCTTGGAAATGAGTGGAGGAGATGTTAATCCTACTGAGCTTATTGCATCTATAATTAATACAAAGGATAACTTAATTGATGGAATTGATTATGCCTTAAATTTAATTGATGGATCTATTACCTTCTTATTGATGAATGAAAAGGGAATATATATAGCTCGTGATAAATATGGACGTACACCAGCTGTTATTGGAAAAAAGGATGGAGCGTACTGTGTAAGCTTTGAGGAGTTTGCATATCTTAATTTAGGATACAAGGATCATAAAGAATTAGGGCCTGGAGAAATTTGTATAATGACACCTGATGGTGTAAAAACACTAAAGGCTCCTGGAAATAGAATGAAAATATGTACATTCCTTTGGGTTTATTATGGATATCCTTCATCAAGTTATGAAGGCGTTTCAGTTGAAAAGATGCGTTATAATTGTGGAAAATATATGGCACAGCGTGACAAAGATAGTACATGTAAGCCAGATATTGTTGCAGGAGTACCTGATTCAGGAATAGCTCATGCAATAGGATATTCAAATGAGTCTAATATTCCATTCTCTAGACCATTTATTAAATATACACCTACTTGGCCTCGTAGCTTTATGCCAAC
Organism: Anaeroplasmataceae bacterium; assembly: GCA_051874255.1. Classification (GTDB taxonomy): domain Bacteria; phylum Bacillota_I; class Bacilli_A; order Acholeplasmatales; family Anaeroplasmataceae; genus UBA3206. Next base: position 8,656 of record JBJEFR010000010.1, on the reverse strand, counting down.
AATTCAAGCTAAGCGTAATTTAATTGCTAAAATGAAGCTTATCCCAGTTCATGAGCTTATTGAAGGAAAGAAGCTATTATTAATTGATGACTCAATTGTTCGTGGTACACAGTTAAGAGAAACAACAGAGTTTTTATATAATAGTGGTGCGGCAGAGGTTCATATTAGATCTGCATGTCCACCATTATTATATGGATGTAAATTTATTAATTTCTCACGTTCTCAATCAGAAATGGATTTAATTACACGTCGTGTAATATTAAAGCTTGAGGGAGAAATTAATGATGATATTATTAAAGAATATGTAAATCCAGATACTGATAAATATAAGGCAATGGTAGAAGAAATTAGAAAGCAATTAAATTTCACAACTCTTCAATTTAATCGTCTTGATGATTTAAAGAAGGCATGTGAAATTGATGAAGATAAACTTTGTACATATTGTTGGGATGGTTTAGAATAAAATTTGAAATAGTGGCTTTGACCACTATTTTTTTTATTATTTTAAATAAAAATATACTAAGTGTAAAAGCTTGTGGTATAATAAAGGTAAGGATAACGATTATTTTTTTAATAAATAAAAAGAGAGGGTGTGGTATTATGTACTATAACATCTACTTTGATATTTCTTCATTTTTTATATTTATGCTTATTATTTTTTCAGTTTTATATAGAAAAATGAACAAAACTAAAAGTGGTATATTATTTTTAGTGTTAGTAATAGATTGTGCTATAACTACGATTTTTGATTTATTATCAGTAAATAAATATTTTTCTACAAATACAGTTATTGTTTTTGAATATTTATATTTAATTACTAAGAATTTCTCATCACTATTATTTTGTATGTATTTAATAGGATTAACTAATTCTAATCATCTCCAAAATAAAAAATATCTTCAAATAATTATGCTGTTACCATTTATAGCTATAATAGGACTTTTGGTAGCAAATATATTTACTGATTGCCTATTTAGCGTTTCATATTTAGAAAATGGTATGCGATATTTTAGTAGTGGATCTTTAAAAATAGTAATGTATTTAATTTCATCTTTATATTTGATTGTTGGAATTGCTTATTTATTTATCTATAGAAAAATATTTAAGCTTGAAAAGCTTATGTCAATATATATAATTATTCCTATTTTAATGACGGCATTGATTTGGCAGTATTTTAATCCTAATATGATGGTTGAAATGTTATCAGTTTCCTTATCATTATTATTTTTGATGATGACTGTTGAAAGACCTGAACAAATATTAGATTATGAATCTGGACTTAAAAAGTATTCGGCATTCTTTGATGATAGCTATAAGGCTGAAATTATTAAGAAGGAAACTTCAATGATATTATGTGTCAATATTAATCATAATAGCTTAAAGACAATATTATCATTTAAGGAACGTGTGGCTATTAAGGCTGAAATTGCGAAAAAATTAAAAAAGATTACATCTAATTTTGTTAAAAATGCTGATTATTATTCTTTAGGAAATGGTCAATTTGTAGTGGCTTTAGATAAACAACCACATGATAAGCTTTATGAGATTGCCCACGAATTAAGAACAAATTTAAATTCTTTTGTCAATGTAAATAATTCTTCGGTAGAATTATTTACTAATGTCGCAATATTCAACTGTCCTGATGATTCTGAATCAACTCAAAAAACAAGTAATATTATTGAAAACTTTTCTAATAATAATAACCTATTGAGTGATGTTTTTGATTTATCAAATGTAAAAAATAAAGATAGATTTGATATTATTAATGATATTGATGTTATATTAGAAAGAGGATTTACTAATAATTCCTATGAAGTATATTATCAGCCTATATATAACTTAAAGAATAAAAGCTTTAATAGCGCTGAAGCATTAATAAGGCTTAAGGATGAAAAGTATGGTTTTATACCTCCGTCTTTATTTATTCCATATGCTGAGAAGAGTGGAATAATTCATAAGATTGGTGATTACGTTTTAGAAGAGGTATGTAAATTTATTGCATCAGATAAATTTAAGGAGCTTAATTTGAAATATATTGAGGTTAATCTATCAACAATTCAATGTGTACATGAAAATTTAGTGGATAAAATAGTAGCTATTACTAATAAATATAACGTTAATCCAAATCAAATTAATTTAGAGATTACTGAAACCTCTGATGCCTTCTCATATAAGATGATGGTTAATAATATCTTAAAGCTACAGGAATCTGGATTTATATTTTCATTAGATGATTATGGTACAGGATATTCTAATATGAGACGAATTTCCTCTTTACCACTTCATATAATTAAAATTGATAAGTCGGTTGTTGATAGCTCAAATGAGCCCAAGATGAAGGAAGCACTTAGACATATTATTCAAATGATTAAGAGTATGGATGTTGAAATAGTAGTGGAGGGTGTTGAAACTAAAGAGGCTGTGGATCTATTTGAAAAATATAATTGTGAGTATATTCAAGGATATTATTATTCAAAGCCAGTTCCACAGGAGGAATTTATTAAATTTGTTCAATCAAATATGAATATAAATTAGAATCATCTAAGCATTAAATGGGACTAACAAGTCCCATTTTTTCATATGCTTTACTGGGTGATAAAATGTTTTATTATTTGATTGGAATTAAAGGTAGTGGGATGAGTGCACTTGCTAAAATATTATTAGATTTAGGGCATAAAGTAAGAGGATCAGATATTCCTCTTGAATTATATACTATAAGTAATAATGACATCATAATTGACACTTTAGATAATACTAAATATGATAAAAATTATACTTATATAATAGGCAATGCCTTTAAGGAACATAAAATTACCTTAAAGCTTATAAATGAGGATTATAATGTTAAATATTACTCTAAATTTGTTAATGATCTTTTTTCATCTATTAATATAGCTATAAGTGGTACTCATGGTAAAACCACAACTGCTAAGTTTTTATCATGCTTATTACCTAATGCCTCTTATTTAATTGGAGATTCTACAGGGCATGGAGAGGATGGAGAATATTTTATATATGAAGCATGTGAATATAAGGATAATTTTTTAAATTATACACCAGATATTTTATTTGTTAGTAATATTGATTATGATCATCCGGATTATTTTAAAGGAGTAGAGGATACATTTTTATCATTTAATAAATTAGCTAAAAAAAGTAGTGTATTAATAACTAATGGAGACTATTATTATTCTAATAAGCTTGAGAATGATAATAAAATAACATATGGATTTAGGGTTAGTAATGATTGTAGCGCTACATATAAAAGAATAAAGGGAGGATATTTATTATCTATTAGATATTTCTCAGAAAATGTTGACATTAAATATCCTTTTTATGGAGAGCACATGATTTATAATTTCTTAGGTGTTTATACAATTATGAGGTATTTAGGATTTAATAATAAATATATTATTAATAATATGGATAAGCTTATGTTGCCTAAAAGAAGAGGAGAGGTATATAAGGGGAAGCATAATTATTTAATATGTGATTATGCTCATCATCCTAATGAAATAATGGCGTTTTATGAATCAATTAGTGAAAATCCTATTTATAAAGGCTATAAAAAAGTCATAATCTTTGAACCTCATACTATTACAAGATTAGAGAAATTTAAAGAAGAATATAGGGAAGTATTAAATAAATTTGATGAGGCTTATTTGTATCCGATTTTTACAAGTATTAGAGAAAAGTATAATGAGAAAAAAGTAAGTGATTTATATGAATATCTAAATTTTAATGACTATGATGTAAATATTAAATTTGAAAATAGTGTTATATGCTTTGTAGGAGCAGGGGCTATAGATAAGGAATTTAATAGAGTAAAATATTTATTTTAAAAATAATGAAAATATTTTCATAAATTATTGAAAACACTTTCATAAAATGATATAATTCTATATGGTTTATGGAGTGTGATTGACATGTCAAATATTACAATTTATGATGTTGCAGGGGCAGCCAAGGTAAGCCTTGCCACTGTTAGTAGAGTTTTAAATAATCCGGAGAAGGTAAATGCTGAGACTAGAGAAAGAGTACTTAAGGTTATTAAGGAATTAGGATATCGCCCTAATGCTATCGCTAGAGGTCTTGCAAGCCGTAAAACAACAACAGTTGGGATAATGCTATCAGATGTTACAAGAGCTGCGACAAGTCAATTACTTGGAGGTATTATTGATATCGCCAAAAGATATAATTATGCTATAAAGATCTTTTCTATGGCTGGAGATAGTGATATTGAGGATTCAATAAGAAATGTTGTTTCTGAACAGGTTGATGGAATAATATTTATGAATGATGAGCTAGATTCTAACCAAATGGAAATTGTAAAGGAAAGAGTTATGGATGCGAATATCCCAATTGTACTTGCGAATGTATTAAGTAATGATTCTTCCTTCCCTTCTGTAATGATTGATTATGAGGAAGCCTCATATCAGCTTACTAAGGAGTTAATAGCTAAGGGAAAGAAAGAAATATATATGATATCTACAGTAAGAAAATATTCTGTTAATTCAGGAAAAGTTAAGGGATATACTAAGGCTATGGAAGAGGCCGGACTTGAAGCTAAGGTATTCCGTACAAGTGGAGATGTAAATATTAATACACCACACTTTAAAGAGTATTTTACTGATAAGAAAGTTGATGCAGCTTTAGCTGTTCGTGATAGTATTGCAGTATCTTTTTTAAATGTTATGATTGAACAAGGTAGAAGAGTTCCAGAGGATGTTAGTGTTATAGGATTCCAAAACACTAAGTATGCCGTTTTATCTAGACCTACCTTGACATGTATTGATAATCCGGTGTATGATATAGGTGCTGTATCTATGAGGCTTTTAACAAAGCTTATGCTACAGGAACCAATTGAAAATTATCATATCTTATTACCACATAATATAATAAGAAGAAAATCAATGGAATAATCGGATAGGAACAAGTAGTAATATTATTAATATGATAGAGAGCTAATGGTTGGTGAAAATTAGCTATTATGATATTATGAATACATCCTGGAGATTTCTTATGAAAAGTAAGAACGGTTGTGCGTTATAGCTTTCAAGTGCTAGATTTATTCTAGAACTAAGGTGGTACCACGTTAAATAAGCGTCCTTAGATTTAAGGATGCTTTTATTTTTATAATTAAAAAAAGGAGAATATATATGGGTATTTACGAGGAATTAGAGTGGAGAGGATTAATTAAGGATGTTTCTGATCCATCACTTAAAGAAAAACTAAATAAAGGTGGAATGACCTTTTATATCGGAACAGATCCAACAGGAGATAGTCTTCATATTGGACATTTTTCAAGCTTTTTGATTTGTAAAAGATTAGCTGATGCTGGTCATAAGCCTATTATCTTAGTAGGAGGAGCCACAGGATTAATTGGAGATCCTAAACCAGATTCAGAGCGTCCTATGATAACATATGAGACAGTAAATCATAATTTTGAATGCCTAAAGAGCCAAGTTGAAAAGCTATTTGGCTTCGAGGTAGTTAACAACTATGATTGGAGCAAGGATATCAATTTTATTGATTTCTTAAGAGATTATGGAAAATATTTCAATATTAACTATATGATGCAAAAGGATATTATTGCACGCCGTTTAGAAGCTGGTGATGGTATTACATATACAGAATTTTCATATATGATTATGCAGGCTTTAGATTTTTATTGGTTAAATCAAAATAAGAATGTAACAATGCAGGTTGCAGGACAAGACCAATGGGGAAATATTACGGCTGGTATTGAGCTTATAAGAAGAAAAGCCTCTCGTGAGGCCTATGCATTTACTATGCCCCTTTTAACAAAATCTGATGGAACTAAATTTGGAAAAACTAATGGTAAGGCAATATGGTTAGATGCTAAAAAGACAAGTCCATATGAAATGTATCAATTCTTTATAAATTCTGAAGATTCTAAGGTTATTGATTATCTTAAGTTTTTAACCTTCCTTTCTAAAGAAGAAATAGAAGAGCTAGAGGCAAAAAATAATGTTGCACCTGAAAAGCGTGAGGCTCACCAGGCTCTTGCTCGTGAGGTAATTACCTTCCTTCATGGTGAGGCTGCTTACCAAAAGGCTTTACATATATCTGAGGCATTATTTAAGGGAGATATTAAGTCTTTAACAGCTGAAGAAATTGAAATGGGATTTAATGATTTACCTAAAATCAAAATTGATGAGAATGTGTCTTTAGTTGATGCTTTAATTTCTGTAAATCTTGCATCAAGTAAGAGAGAATCAAGAGAATTTATAAAAAATGGTGCGGTATTAATAAATGGTACTAAGTGCCAAGATCTTGAAAAAACTTTGACAAAAGAGGATGCTATTGAAAATAAATATATTGTTATTAGACGTGGTAAAAAGCTATATGCTTTAATTGAAATGTAGGGAGTAGTGGAGGTAATCTATGATAACTAAATTTTTGTATCAGCTAGATATGCGAAGTAAGAAGGTAATAGTAGGAGTAGTCGAGGATGAAAATCCTTCTTTATATGACCCTTCTAAAAGATTTATGCTAGTTGATTCGACTAAAGCCATAAATACCCAAGGTGATAGAGTTACATTAAATACAGGAAAACAAGGATATATTGTGTTTCATACAGAGGATGGATTACAATATCTAGATATTAATGTTTTTAATGGTGAGGTTTCTATAAATATTACTAAAAATATAAAATTTGCTGCTTCTTATAGTGAGGAATTTTTTGAAGTTATCCTAGATTATGTAGAATATTTTGGATATGATGATGTTGAATTTATTTATAATGGTTTAAAAAAGTCAAAATTATCATTGGATGATGATTATGACTTTGTATTTAAAAGAATAACTGATTCATCATATTGTAAAATAAATAAAGATAACAAGGCTTATTTTGTAGCAAAGGGAGAAGATGATAGATATTATTTATCAGAATCATTTTCACTAGCCTATAAGATGAATAAAGCTGATATAAGAAAAATATTAGTTATAAATAAATTTATAGATAAAGCTACTAAGAAGGAAGATATATCCTTTTCACCATTAAAGGCCCTAACAAGTGATAATTCATATTATTATGCTGGTCAAAACCCATTTAAGGCTACCTATTGTGATGATACCCTTAAGATAGAATTAGAACCTGCTATTGATTTACACGCTAGATTAATTAAAAGTGAAGAAATTTTCTTAGGACTTAAGGATGTATCATATCTTCTTGGTAAGGAAAAATTGAGTAAAACCTATTATTTAGAAGTAAATAATAAGTATGTTAAAAAGAATGAAGAGCTATCATATAGCTTTGTTAATAATCCTTATGAAGCAACTTTACTAATTGATTATGATATCGAAATAATAAAAAGTCTTTTAAAGGTTTTTGATAATACTAAAACAACTCAAAGAAGAAATAAAAATTATTTTATGTATTATACAGGTAATTTATATGAATTATATGATAAACCTCTTCCAAACTTTGATAATGGAAGGATGATAGATGATAATGTATATGGATTATTTACTACAACCTTTAATATGAGCTTTAATAATCAAAATAGAGAAAATGGAATTATTCTTATAAGAGATGGTAAATATTTAAGTATAGAGATGAAATCCAATACAAGCTTTACTGTTAATTTAACTGATTCAAGCTATAACGCAAGCATATTTACACCTGAAGAAGCTACATCACTTGAATATCTATTTAATTGGAACTTTAAACGTCGAGAAATTATTAATAATCTTAATAATTTAAGCTACTATAATATCATTTATGATAAAAAGAAAAGTATTATAGATGAGTATAAAGATATTATGAAGGAAATAACTAGTAAGAAAACTACAGTTGTAGGATATGATAAGCCTTCAAATATAAGATGTGAAACAGAAAAGGGAGCATTAGAATATTTAAGAAGATTTTATATTAAGGATATATTAGATTATAAGGAATTATTTAGATTATCACTTAATGATAATGTAAAAAATATTTTAATAGTATCCTCTAAATTTAATTTAGAGCTTCAAGGATTATCACTAGCTACTAATAATAAAATAAATGTTACAATTTTAAATGAAAATAAATTTGGATATTTACCTCATATTTATTTAAATGATAATATTAAAATAAATGCAATGTACCGATTAAAGCTTCAAAATTTACCAAAATCATTTATAAATAATTTTGATATGATTGTGTTTGGTCAAGCCTTTGATGAGGAAATGATTTTATTTAAGGACAATTTAGATTTATTATTGAATGATAATAAGAATATGATATTTGTTAATAGTAGACATGCTAAATTTGAAGCACCTTATGACAAATTTTATGATTACTTTAGTACAAGGCTAGATTTAAAGAGAAAATATTTCACATATGATATAATGTATAAAGATGAAGTATTAAAGTTTGATGAGGATTTCCAAAATTACCTATATAAAATTCAATCTATTTATCAATTCCCATCAGTTAAGCTTGATAAGGAATATTCATATCATAGTATTATAATTAAAAATGGTAATGAGCTTATTGATTATTATAAGAAATAGGAGTTGTAAAAAAAATAAATAGCTTCTAATAGAATAAAAAGAGGACTACAATCCAGATACCACTCTAGAAGAAAGTCCTCTTTTTTGGTTCTTTAAAAAAATAGATGTGTAGAAAGAACCAAGCTTTAAAAAAATC
>JBJEFR010000009.1:0-3175 GCA_051874255.1 Anaeroplasmataceae bacterium | reverse complement strand
AAATATATTTAGTATAAAAAAACTACAGATATCTATTAATTAGATAACTGTAGTTATTAATATTATATTTCAAAATCTTCACCTAGAACATATTTATAATCCATATATTTATTAATAATATCTATATCATTATCAGTTAATATTCTTGTAACACTATTTCTTTTACTAAGATCTATATTATTACCATATATATCCTTACTATTATATTCTAGTATATTAGCTGTTTTAGCAGCTTCATCTATTGGATTATATCCAATAGCTGGTATATTATTTAATATACAATTAATTAATACACATTCACTATCTGGATAATTAATTCCTTTATTATCAGGAAGTCTACATATTACAGCATTATTATCTAGACCATTAAATGTACAATTTATAAATACATTACCATGATTATCCTTATTATTTCTAATCCACATAAAAGCTCTATAGCTATTTAATATTGTATTTTCAAAATAAGTTGGACCTCTTCCTAGTATAGTATCTCCTTCACCATCTATAATGCAATTTTTATAATATGCTGAACCATTAGTTTGAAGAGCATCACCACTTCCAATAATATGGATATTTTCAAAATAATTATTATATCCATTTACAAGCAAACCCTCAGCTTGTCCATGTAAATCGGTTTTTACTGTTAAGTTTTTCATTACTATATTATGACAATTATCTATTGCGAATGCAGCTCTTCTAGATGGGAATGTATTCTTTCTTTCATTTGTTTTAATATATTCTGGATGAGGATTAAATACTTCATTATTTGCATAATGAATTAAAACCTTATCTCTATTCTCTCCAGATATAATAATATTACTTTTATTTCTAAAATAAACTAATTCCTCATAATCACCATTTTTTATATTAATATAATATTTATCCTTAGAAAAATTAGGAATACTATCTATTGCGCCTTGAACAGTATAGAAATCACCAGTAGATTTATCTACTGTTATTTCATTACCTAAAACATTATTTTTCTTAGTGCAAAAGCAAAACTCATTTTTATCATTAAAGCCATTAAAATCAATAAATACTTCTTTATCTATTAATACATAATATTTATGATTATATTCTAATAAATTATGATGAAGCTGAATTAAAGCTTTATTATCCTTTATTATTACTGGATAAAAATGAAACCCTTCCTTAAATCCTCCAATTATAGTTAATTGATAATTATCAGGACTATTTTTATATTCCATAGATAAGCTTCCAGCTTTAGTATTTTTATTTGTAATATATTCATCCTTGTATTGATAATTATACATATATTTAGCTTGAGGATTATTTCTAGGACTTGTAGGTCCAAAGGGAATACTTAAATCTAATTCATCCACTAATTTATCTGTATCATAATCATATATTCTTATAAAACCCTTATTATTTAAAATAGGCTTTTTATTAAATGTAATAATAAGATTTGTATCTATACAAATCTCATTTGAATTATTTTTTGGAAAAATACTAATTACATCCATAAAAACCTCCAAAACCTAAAATAATAAAATTGCATATTCATAATCTTTAAGTATCTCAATTACATCATCATTATAAGAAATTATTTCATATGATGATAATATATCTAAAATACCTAATACTTTTTCATATGTATAGCATAAATCTTTCATAATATTAGATATTGTTGGAGGATAATTATATTCAAATATAATATCTAATACATCTAATATTTCTTCTCTATCATAATTCATATAGAACACCTCCAAGTATTGTAGAACTATTGTTAATTTGAATAATTTTTTTTAAATTCTTATTTGTCTAAATAGAACTACTTTACAATATTATTTCAAATTGTCAAAAGATGATGAAGTTAAAATATTAATTGCAACCAATTCACCTTGAGTGTTTGCAGACATTACGCATTGACTGCAGTTATTACATTAGTAATAAAAATTTATAACAAATTAATAATTCTTAATATTTTAAGTACTTATTGATTAGATTAATGCTTTTTTAGCATACTCTATATCAATAGAACAATCAACACCAGTTCTTAAAGCATTTCTTTCCATACACTCAATAAGCTCTTGTGATTTAAAATGCTCACTCAAATCATCAAATAATTCTGAAATCCAATATAATTCTTCAGCAGAACATGAATCTAAAAATTCAATGCACTCATTTAAATTCACTTTAAATATTTCAAATAATTGCTCTTGATTTTGACCTGCTAATATATCATTTTGCGGATCCATTTTACTTCTTTCTAGAATTAGTTCTTTTACTTTGTCTACGTTCATTTAGAACCCAACCTTTCCTGTTTTTTTGTGTACTTGTAGGAAATATTGTAGCAATTTTACCATTTGTTCTAATTACTCCTACATTAACATTATCATATTTTCCTACTTTGATTTCTCCATCCGGCTTTTTTTCTCCTCTTGAAACAACCTGACCAGCCTTTTTAATTTTTCCTCTATCCCAATCTTTAGGAAACCATGATTGCTTTGCACCTGTTCTCTTGGCCTTTTTATCATGAGAAGGAATATTACCTACTCTCACACCATTTTGATACGTTCTCACTATATTATATTCAATATTATTCTCTTTTAAATGTTTTATACATTCTTCCCCATGACCACCAGATTTTATTCTTCCATTAGATTGATACTCACCTAAGGATGAATGTTCTAGCGCTTTATCGGAAATATGCTCTTTACTTCCAAATAACCATTTTATGAATCCCATAATTGATACCTCCTTTCATTAGTTTTTTTGTTATAAATCAAATTACAGCTTGATTTTAACATTCATCTTTCTAATAAAAGGGAAAGTATCTAATTTAGATACCACTTTCCAACAAGGTATCTATTCTGGATACTAGAATTTATAATCTTTAGGGAACAATTCACGCTCCTTTTGATTGTATTCCTCATACATTAGTTTATATTCATTATATTTTTTCGAAGTAATAACAAGCTCAATAGAGGCAAGTGTATCATTATGCATTTAACGTTTATATTAATGCCTTTTTAGCATACTCTATATCAACAGAACAATCAACACCAGTTCTTAAAGCATTTCTTTCCATGCACTCAATAAGCTCTTGTGATTTAAAATGCTCACTCAAATCTTCAAATAATTCTGAAATCCAATAATAGCTTTCTGAAGAGCAATCATTTAAGTAATCTATTACATCACTTAAACTATTCTT
>JBJEFR010000008.1:0-14037 GCA_051874255.1 Anaeroplasmataceae bacterium | reverse complement strand
TAGTCCAAAGGACTATAAAGTGAGAATCTTATGACTTAAGTCATGAGAGGTTCAAAAAAACAGGAGGTATTTATTATGATTAGCGAAAAGAAAACTTATGAATTAATAAAATTTGAGGATGGTGATTTTACATTAGATGTAAATGTTTCACCTGAAGAAAATACTGTTTGGCTTTCAAAAAAACAAATTGCAGAAGTATTTGATCGTGATAGATCAGTAATTTCTAAACATATTAAAAATATATTTGAAGAATTAGAATGTGACTATAGTAATGTGCAAAAAATGCACATTGCAAATTCTGATAAACCAATCGAATTTTCAATCTAGATGTAATTATTTCCGTGGGCTATAGAGTGAAATCAAAACGAGGAATTATTTTTAGAAAATGGGCTACTTCTATTCTTAAACAATATTTGTTAAATGGTTATGCTATAAATAATGATAGATTATTAGCCTACCAATCTAATATTCTTAGATTAGAGGCTAATTGTATTAATATTGAAAATAGAATTAAAAATATTGAACAAACTATATATGCTGATAATAACCTAATAATATTTGAAGGAGAAATATTAAAGCCATATTCATTTTTAATTAATCTATTCTTTCTAGCTAAAGAACAGTTTTTATATATACATCTTCATCATCATATTTAAATAAATGTGAAATAAAAAACAATATATCTATCATTCATACTGATGTTTTTCATGATAGATATATCATTATAGATAATACTGCATATACTATAGGAACATCTTTTAATAGTATAGGTAAAAAAAGATTCACTATTTCTAAATTAGAAGATATAACTTCAGAGATGTTATTAAAAAACATAAAATAAGTCTAATAGAATAAAAATCCCACAAAGCTTTATGCCTTGTGGGATATAATCTATTCAATTATTTAAAAGTAATAACTACTTATTTATTTCCTTAATATGTAGTAATACTTCTTCATATTGCTTCTTATATGAAGCTTCTTTATTTCTTTCAGCTTCAATCTTGGCAGCTGGAGCTTTAGAAACGAATGCTTCGTTAGAAAGCATCTTAGCACTTCTTTGAAGCTCAGCTTCTAATCTTTCCTTTTCACGCATTAAATTAGCTAAAACCTCTTTAATATCAATTAAATCAGATGTAGGAATATAAATTGTTAAATTCTTTAATACAACAACTACATTATCTGTTGATACTGGCTTGTCAAGGGTTATATCTAAATTTTGTGGATTTAAGAATTTATTTAAGTAATTCTTACTTGCAATTAATATTTCCTTAGTGTTTTCATCAACAACACTTAGGGTAATATTAATTTTAACTGAAGGTGCCTTATTTGCCTTAGAGCGTTCATTACGTACCGCAGTAATAACCTCCATAACAGTATTAATAGCTTCCTCTTCTTTATCAAAGCTATATTCTTCTACTACAGTAGGCCAAGCTTCAATCGAAATAGATTTTTTATCATGAGGTAATGATTGATAGATTTCTTCAGTAATAAATGGAACAATTGGATGTAGCATTTTTATAATTGATGTTAAAACATATACTAAGACATTTTGAGTAATATTTTTATTCTCACTATCACCAGATTGTAAATCAACCTTTGATATTTCAACATACCAAGATGCAAAGTCATCCCAAACAAAGTTATATAAAGAACGTGCAACCTCTCCAAATTCATATTTATCGAAGTTCATATCTACTTCCTTAATAACCTTATTTAATCTATTTAAAATCCATTTAGATGCTAAATTTAATTTATTAGGATCTATTGTAATCTTTTTATATCCCTCTAAATTCATCATTACATAACGAGAAATATTCCAAATCTTATTTAAGTAGTTCCAGCTTGATTCAACCTTTGTTTCATCATATCTTAAGTCTAATCCTGGGGCAGCATTAGTATTTAAGAAATAACGAAGGGCATCACATCCATATTTTTCAATAACATCAAATGGATCAACACCATTACCTAAGGATTTACTCATCTTTCTTCCCTGGGAATCTCTTATTAATCCATGGATTAATATTTCCTTAAATGGAGCCTTACCTGTAAACTCAATTCCTTCAAATAGCATTCTTGATACCCAAAAGAAAATAATATCATATCCGGTTACAAGCACATTTGTAGGATAATATCTATCAAGTAAAGGTGTTTTCTCAGGGAAACCTAAGGTGCTAAATGGCCATAAGGCACTTGAAAACCAAGTGTCTAGAACATCTTCATCTTGAACCCATCCTTCTCCTGGAGAGTTAGGTGTTACCAACACCTCGCCATCCTTATACCAGGCAGGAATTCTATGTCCCCACCATAATTGACGAGAAATACACCAATCTTGAATATTTTCTAGCCATCTATTTAAATTAGTATGGAATCTTTCTGGAATAAATTTATATTCCTTATTTTCTAATACCTGTTTAGCTAAAATATCCATTTTAACAAACCATTGCTTAGAAAGTCTTGGCTCTACTACTACACCTGTTCTTTCAGAATGACCTACACTATGAGTAATTTTTTCAATCTTTACAAGTAGTCCTAGCTTATCTAAATCATTTACTAAATTTTTACGGCAAGTAAAACGATCCTGTCCATTATATTGAAGAGCCATTTCATTCATGGTACCATCATCATTCATACAAAGTGGCATAGCTAAATTATGACGCTTTCCAACCTCAAAGTCATTAGGGTCATGTGCAGGTGTTACCTTAACAATACCAGAACCAAATTCCTTATCTACATATTCATCTGCGATAATAGGAATTTCTATATTAGTTCCTGGAATATATACGTGCTTGCCAATAATATCCTTATATCTTTCATCAGTAGGATTTACCATTAAGGCTTGGTCTGCAAACATTGTTTCAGGTCTTGTTGTTGCAATAATAGCCTCACCAGTATTGTCAACAAATGGATATTTGAAGTAATAAAATGCTCCTTCAATATCCTTATGCTCAACTTCAATATTAGATAAGGCAGTACGAGCTTCCGGATCCCAATTTATAATTCTTTCTCCTTGATAAATATATCCCTTTTCATATAATTTACAAAATACATAATTTACTGCCTTATTACTTTTTTCATCTAGTGTAAATCTTTCCTTTGTATAATCTAAGGATAATCCAAGGGCAGCCCATTGAGAACGAATAATAGATGCATATTCTTCCTTCCAAGCCCAAGCTTGATCTAAAAACTTTTCACGTCCTATATCATATCTAGATATTCCTTGTTCTTTTAATCTTTGATCAACCTTTGCTTGGGTTGCAATACCTGCGTGGTCCATTCCTGGTACCCATAAGGCATCATATCCTTGCATTCTTTTTCTACGAATAATCATATCCTGAATAGTCGTATCCCAGGCATGACCTAAATGTAGCTTTCCTGTTACATTTGGTGGTGGAAGAGTAATTGTGAATGGTTGTTTTGATTCATCACCAGCTTCAAAAAAACCTCCCTTTAACCAAAAATCATATTTACCAGCTTCAACTTCCTTATGATCATATTTTGCTTTTAATTCTTTCATTTTAATACATCCTTTCGTATTCTTCTTTTGTCATTCGATATGTTTTTACATCCACTACTCGATTGTCATACATTCGTTTATATTTAACAAGAGTACCTTCATAAATAAACCCTAAGGATTTAATTGTATTTTCACATCTTATATTATCGGTAATGTGACACATTTCAATTACCTCAGCATGTTGTTTTTTAAATGCAAAATCCATTAAAGCTATAGTTGCTTCCTTCGCATAGCCCATTCCCCAGTATAAAGGATTTAGAGCAAATCCAATTTCAAAGGCCTTGACGCCTTCTCTTATATGGGATTTATTTAATTCAATTGAACCAATCACCTTTTTAGTTTCATTTATTACAATTGCAAAATTATTTGCACTCATAACCTTGTTAAATAATATTCTTTGTGACATAGATATATTATCATGGGGTTTCCATCCTGCATTATATCCTACTATTTGTGGCTTAGAAAACTCATAAAAATCATCAAGATCAGAATTCTCAAAATATCTTATTGTTAATCTTTTGGTAACGATTTTCATAATCTCCCTCCTCGTATAAAAAAAAGACACCCTAAATCCAAGGGCGTCTTAATAAACGTGGTACCACCTTAGTTCTAGAATAATTCTAGCACTTGAATATCTTTAACGGAATAACCCGATATACATTACTATTAGTTCACATATATAGCTCCATGACTACCTTCAATATAAACTCCATAAATACTTTCACCAACCGTATTCTCTCTAAAATTTTATTTATATCTACTCTTCACTTCTTCGCTTATGAATAAATTTTATAATTTTTAAAAAGTAATGTCAATATTAATATACAATTAATTACAGCAATATGGATTTTCTTTACACATTATACTAAGACAATAATATATTTTCATAGTAAAATCATTAAATAAATCTCCATAATAATCACTTACTATATTACCATCTTTACTAGATACTACAATAATTGCAAAGGAGCTCCCATAATTGATTGCGTATATTTTATAAATATCATAATCTGATATATATCCCTTACTGAAGCTAGAAATTGATTCTACTAAAGGTAATGATGATGGTAGATAATCATTAATATCCTCAAGATATATTTCCTTTGTAAAGTTAAAGCTTTTAAGTAGAATAAATACATCATTGAATGTATAGTATTCTTTTTTACCTATTACTAAATTTACATAATCAATTGCCTCTAATAGCTTCTCATTAAGATATTTTTCATTATACACTAGCTATCACTCTTTTTTTACGATTATATACCTTAAATGCTATATAGCTTCCACTTCCAATAACTAATGCACAAAGAACAATAATACATATCACTGTACCAGCATTACTATCAGTATTAACATAAGCCTTAGCTTGATTAATTATTGTTTCACATCTTGTCATATATGCTGATCCCTTAGGCTCAAGTAAAGTAACACTATTTAAATCACTAACCTCACATAATGGATCTAAATAGAATGGATATTTTGTTGTTAAATCTTTAAGAGTAACAACAATATTATCATCACTGAAATATTCTTCTTCAGGATTTTCTGTATACATATTGATAACACTCTTTAGAGTTGGTGAATATCCGATTGCTAAAGCATTTTGAAATGCATTATCAGGATCAAGCATAAAATTAATAAACTTATTTGCAAGTACCTGATTTGAGCTTGTTGTAGGAATAACCATTGCATCAAAGAATGCAGCCGAATTAGAAGGTACATAAACATCAAATGGTAATTGGTCTAATCCAACATTTCCACCCATTCCTTCTTCTAATGCTAAGTATACAGCATCAAAGAAATCTCCAAGCTGAGTAAAGCATAAATCTAAGTCACCAGTGGCTGTTTTTCTCTTTAAAGCATCGTCTGCCCACATATCAAAGTTTGCACTTTTAATACCATTAACAACATCACTATTATTAAAGTCCTCAATATTTGGATCTTGATTATTAGCTAGCATATATGCAGTAATAGCCCATCTAGCTGTATTATACATTCCAATACTAGCCTTATGAGAATATAGACTCTTATCAAATAAAGCCTTAAATCCATTTGTTTTAACTACATTTTCATTTTCAGAATTACGTGTAGAATAAATCATTGAATATGCACCCCAGAAATAAGGCATGCAATATGTCATAGTTTCTGTCATATTATTGTTAATCAATGTTTGTAATTTATCATTAAACATTGTTTGATAACCATTTAAATTGGTGTATTCTGGATTATTAACATCTATCTCATATAGATATCCTTCATTATATAATTTAGTAACCATATAATCTCCAGGAATAGCTACGTCATATTCAGTAGTTCCTGCAGTGATTTTTTGATACATTGTTTCTGATGATGTAACAGTCTCTAGGATAACCTGACATCCTGTTTCCTCCTCGAATGTTTCTAATAAGGATTCATCAATATATTCACCCCAGTTAAGAAGATATAAAGTATTTGATGTATTACCCTTATTAAGAATTACTAAGGCAAAAACAGTAAATGCAACAACTACACTAAGAGAAATGATAGATAACTTTTTCATTACTTGATCACCTTCTTCTTAGACTTCTGTGAAGTTTTAATTGAAGCAAATAATACAATACCTAATGTTACCATTGTTAGTAATGCATTATATGCATAGGCTCCAGCAGAGAAATTTTTCTTTGTATATGAATTATATACATAATTTGAGAAATTATAGAATCCGTTTCCTTGAGTAAAATATGAGATAACGAAATCATCAATTGATAGGGTAAATGCTAATAATGCACCAGTAAGAATAGCTGTCTTTAATGAAGGGATGATTACCATAAATAAAGATTTAATTCTTGAACATCCTAAATCCTGTGCTGCCTCAAACAATGATTCATCAGTTTGTTGTAGCTTAGGAAGTACCATTAATATTACATATGGTGTTGTAAAGAATACATGGGCTATTAGCATTGTAGGGAATCCAAAAACATGAGGAATAATAGGTAATAAGAAACTAAATATTAACATTATAGAAATACCAGTTACAATTTCAGATTGTATCATTGGCATTTCATTTAAAAGTGACATAGCCTTTTTACTTTTACCCTTTAAAGCATTAATTCCTATAGATGAAAATAATCCAAGTACTGTTGCAATTAGAGTTGCCCAAAATGAAACTAATAATGAATCTAATATATTTCTATATAATGATGCATTAGTAAATATTTCCTTATAATTTTGGAATGTAAATTTTCCAAAATGTAATGCCTGCATAGCATTAGCATCACTATTAAATGATTGATATATGATTACAAATACAGGTATATACATTATAAACATTGCTAATACAACGAATAATACCTTTAATACCTTAGGTAATACCTTTTTCCATCCAACAACTTCCATCATAATGTATCACCGTCCTTATTTGCTTTATTGAATATTAAAACAAAGATAATAATGATAATAGATACAAAAATTGATAATAATGATCCAAGATTATAGTTATTAGCTGATTTAAACATATTCTCTATAATATTTCCAATCATATTAACCTTACCATCTCCAATGATTGCGGAAATTGCAAATCCTGTCGCAGCAGGTAAGAATACCATAACAATACCAGAAGATACTCCACTTAATGATAGAGGGAAGGTAACCTTAAGGAAGGTTTTCCATGCTGGAACCCCTAAATCCTTTGATGCCTCTATTAAGGTTCTATCCATTTTTTCAAGTATTGTATATATTGGGAATATCATAAATGGTAAATAGGTAGTTACAGTAACAAATATTACAGCGCCACTACTTCCTATTAAATTTAGTCCAGCAAGTAAATCAGATGAGAATAATTTATACCATGATAATATTCTAAGCATTGAGTTACACCACATTGGTAATATCATACATAATAAGATTAACATCTTATGCTTAAAATTTGAAAATGATATGAAATATGCAACTGGATAACCTATTAAAAAGCAAATTAAAGTTGTCCAAAAGGCTATCTTAAATGAGTTCCAAATAGCTTCCCAATAAGTAATATCGGTTAACTCTAAATAATTTTCAATAGTTAATTTTGCTCCAGAAAAATTTGTTCCATCTGTTTTAAAGAAAGTTAAAATAAACATTAAAAGTAATGGTAATATTACTAATAATACCAACCATACAAAGTATGGAATTGAAAACTTCTTAAATGACTTCATAGGCCTATTCCTCTTCTTGTACTTTCATTAAATGAATTTCATAAGAATCTATCTTAAGTCCTATCTTTTGTCCTATTTCACAGTTTTGATAATCCTCAACTAATATATCATGTCCATCAACATCTACATGCATTTCAAAGTGAACACCAGTAAATACACTAGATGTTACAACACCTTGAATAAAACAATTTTCAGGATGTTCAAATTCTAAATCGAAATCCTCTGGTCTTATTACTACATCAACCTCTTCATTAGGTTGGAAAATAGTAACATAACAATCAAACTCGGCATCTAGGAATGAAACTATATTATCATCAACATAGATTCCTTCCATAATATTGTCTCCATCGTAGTTTGCAAGTAAAGATTGTTTAGATTCACTCTTTGATTCACAATAAATATTTTGTGGGTCAACAGTAAATCCTATTTGTTCTCCCTCAACATGCTTATATGGTGTATGAACGTTAATCTTTTGTCCATTAATATCAACAACAAGCTCATAATGATTCTTGTTAAACTTTCCGCTTAAAACTGTTCCGATAAGCTTAGCTGATTCTAAAGGTACAACATCAAAATCTTCTTTTTCAACAATACAATAGATTGACTCTCCCTTTTCAAAGTCATTTACATCAACCTTCCACTTTCTTCCAAGGGCCTCAAGTCTATCATTTCCTAAATATTTTCCTCTAAATATATTTGATTGACCAATGAATGATGCAACAAATTTATTAACAGGATCATTATAAATATCCTCTGGTCTACCTATTTGTTGAATTTCACCCTGATTCATTACAACAACTGTATCTGACATAACCATGGCTTCTTCTTGGTCATGGGTAACAAATATAAATGTTATTCCTAGATTTCTTTGCATTTCCTTAAGCTCGTAGCGCATTTTCTCACGAATCTTTAAATCTAAAGCTGCAAGTGGCTCATCTAAAAGTAAAATACGTGGTTTATTAATGATAGCTCTTGCTATCGCAATACGTTGCATTTGTCCACCAGATAAACTAGAAATACTTCTATTTTCATATCCCTTAAGGTTTACAAGCTCTAGTGCCTTTGCAATTTCAACTTTAATAGTTTCTTCCTTAAACTTTCTATCCTGTAATCTATTAATCATTTTATAATAAACATCTTTTTCCTTAAGTTCACTAATTAATAGATTAGTAGTATCCTTCCAAGTATCTCCTTTTAAAGTAACACAAATTTGATCCTTAGTACTTTCTTCATCAGAAATTTTTACTCCAAAACCTTGAAGCATATTCTTTAGCTTTTCCATATAAATATCATATGGTGCTTTCCTACATTCTTTAGAGATTTCTTTGATATACTTTGAAGCCTTAATACAAGCTGAAAATTGTGAAAAATAATCAATAGCTGCCTTTTTAACATCATTAGGCTTTAAGAAATTATCTAAGTGTCTTCTAACTCCATCAATTACTTCCTCATCAAAGCTATACTCATTAAGTAAGTTATAAACTCCAATATCATAAACCTTTGAATATACATTATTTCTTAATCCAAAAGCTATATTGTCGTAGATGTTTAAATGAGGAAATAACGCATACCTTTGGAATACTGTGTTAATAGGTCTCTTGTGAGATGGTAAATTACCAATTTCCTCTCCATCCAATAATAATTGTCCCTTTTGCATTGTTTCAAATCCACCAATGATTCTAAGGGTAGTTGTTTTACCGCATCCAGAAGGACCAAGTAAAGTAACAAACTCATTTTCATTAACTGACAAATTTAAATCATCAAGGATAACATTATCACCATATGATTTACAAATGCCTTTTAATTCAACTAATTTACGTGCCATTTCTTATACTCTCCATAATGTCATAATATTAGTTTTTAGTATTGCCAAGATATGCAATTTTATATAACCGACTTTATTATATATCAAAGTTTTCAAATGTAAATAAAAATATTAACATTTTTGAAATATTTAATAAAATTCTTTAAAAAAGGGTAAAATTTAAAAAAAATTTCATTTAATAAGAAAAAATAAACAAAAATGCTAAAATCATAAAAATCTATAAGAAAAACAAATTGAAAAAAAGGCTATATAACATTTACCACTTATGGTAAAAATTATATAAGCCTTAATTATTAATTATACTAATGCTCTATCAATAACTTCCATAACATTTTTAACAGGAATAATTGTTAAAGCGTTTTGTACTTCTTCAGGGATTTCATCTATATCCCTTTGATTTTCATCAGGAATTAGAATAGTAGTTAAACCACTTCTGTGAGCAGCAATAGCCTTTTCCTTTAATCCACCAATAGGTAATACACTACCTCTTAAGGTGATTTCACCAGTCATACCAAGGTGAGCATCAACCTTACGACCTGTTAGAGCCGATACAATGGCAGTAGTCATAGTTACTCCGGCAGAAGGTCCATCCTTAGGTACAGCACCCTCAGGAACGTGAATATGAATATCATTATCACTAAATAGCTGTGGATCAATATTAAAATCATCTGCATGTGCCTTAACATAGCTTAAAGCAGCCATTGCACTTTCCTTCATTACATCTCCAAGCTTTCCAGTTAAAACAAGTCCACCTTTTCCTTTATAATAAGTAACCTCAATATCTAGAGTATCTCCACCAAAGGTAGTATATGCAAGCCCTGTTACAATACCAACCTGATCAACCTCACGATTAACATTATTAAAGAATCTAATCTTTCCTAAATATTCCTCTAGGTTATCAGTTGTAACTAATACATTTTCACACTTTTCGACTAAAATCTTTTTAACTGCTTTACGGCAAATAGTACCAATCATACGATTTAATTCACGTACTCCAGCCTCTCGTGTATAATGCTGAATAATTGCATAATATACATCATCATTAATTGTAAGCATCTCAGGCTTTAGACCATGTGCCTCAAGCTGACGATCTAATAAATGTGATTTTGCAATATTAAACTTTTCAAATTCAGTATATGAGCTAAGCTCAATAATTTCCATACGATCTCTTAATGGACCTGGAATACCGCTTAAATCATTGGCTGTAGTTATAAACATAACTTGACTTAAATCATATTCTTCTTCTAAATAATTGTCACTAAAATGAGCATTTTGTTCAGGGTCTAAAACCTCAAGCATTGCAGCTGAAGGGTCTCCTCTAGAATTTGATGTCATCTTATCAATTTCATCAAGAAGGAATACAGGATTTACTTTTCCACAATCCTTCATAGCCTTCAAGATACGACCAGGTAAAGCTCCAATATAAGTTCTTCTATGTCCTCTAATTTCAGATTCATCAGATATACCACCTAGGGATTGTTTAATAAATTTTCTACCTAAAGCTTCAGCAATACTTTTGGCTAAACTTGTCTTTCCAACTCCAGGAGGTCCTACAAGACATAAAATAGTTTGTGGATTACGATTAGTCATAATCTTAACAGATAAATATTCAAGAATTCTATCTTTAACCTTATCAAGACCATAGTGATTCTTATCTAATGATGCTTGAACCTTAGTAATATCATTTTCGTCAACTGTAGCCTCATGCCAAGGCAATGCGATAATAAAATCTAAATATGACTTGATTATACCTGATTCTGCCATTTGTACAGCTGTATTTGAATATCTTTGTAATTCTGCAAGAGCCTTTTCCTCAATTTTCTTAGGCATTTTAGCAGCTAAGATTTTTTCTCTTAACTCCTCAACCTCTTCATCTTGACGGGCCTTGTCTCCAAGCTCATTTTGAATTGCCTTCATTTTTTCACGAAGATAATATTCTTTTTGAGATTCATCAATAGACTTCTTTACATCTTGATTGATTTTATTTTCGATATCACCTATTTGTTTTTCGCGGGCAATATCCTCTAATATATATTCCATTCTCTTAGCTAAAGACTGTTCCTCAAGATAACGGTATTTATTAGAATTTGTACTTCTTAAATGATAAGAAATAGTATCACATATTTGTTCAGTTGTTACTCCTGATTGAATTGTTCTTAAAACATCCTCTGCTGAATTAAGAACCGTTTGAGAATTCTTTGTAACCTCAGTAATAACACTTCTAATTAAAGCTGATTCCTCAGCTCCATCTACTAAAATAGTTGGATAATCAGAAGTTTTAACTATGAAATATGGCTTTTTAGATAAAAACTCATCAATCATAACTCTAGAAATAATGTTAAATTTAACCTTATAGTTATTATTAGGTAATTTTAGCTTTAATGTTAATTTAGCCAAAACTCCTATTGGTTGTAAATCATCTGGTGTTACATCTGCAACTAGTGGATTTTTTTGAATAAGTAAAATTATTTCATTATTATATTTTCTTTCACAGGCTTCTAGTGCCTTTAAAGAAATTTCGCGACCTACCTCAATCCTAAATTCATTATTTGGAATTGGTATTAACCCACGAACTGCAATAGCAGGTAACCCTATGTTTTCTAATTCTTCCATAATTACACCCCTTTTCGTGTCGTGCTAATTTTCACTAGCAAGTATATAATATACTATCTTTGGCACAAATGCAAGTAGTTTGCCAATTATTTTTTTTCACTTTAAAAAAATGAGGAGTATATTAAAACTCCTCACTTAAACAACCGAACTTTAAATGCTACTCTTTTTATTCTTCAATAGCATTTGAAACGATTAAATCAATAACCTTATTATAAGCTATTTCTGAATAATATTTTGCAACATTATTTTGAACTAATTGTTCAACAGTTAACTTAGAAGCTTCAACATCCTTAGCTGCTCTAGCTTCGATTTCTTCCTTAGTAGGCTCTAGATGCTCTACTTCAATTAATTTACTCATAACAACATTAAATAATGCACTTCTTTGAGCTTGAGTTTTTAAAGTAGTTTCAAATTGCTCAGGTGTTGCACCCATAAAGCTTAAGAAAGTCTCAAATGGAATGTTGTACATCTTAGCTTGGTTTTCATATTGAGCCTTAGTTTCATTAAATCTCTCATCAACCATGCTTTGTGGTACATCAACCTTAGCAGCATCTAAAATCATATTAATTAAAGTATCTACTTCCTTATCTTTTTCTGATACTTTCTTCTTTTCAGCAAGCTCTGCAGCCTTTGAAGCCTTTAATTCTTCAACAGTCTTAATTCCTTCTAAATTTAATGATGATACGAATTCATCAGTAATTTCTGGTAAAATTTCTTCCTTAACCTCATTAACTGTAACCTTAAATACAGCAGCCTTTCCTGCTAAATCAGCAGCATGATATTCAGTTGGGAATGTTACATTAACATCCTTAGTTTCACCCTTCTTCATACCAATCATTTGATCTTCAAATCCAGGGATGAATTGTCCTGATCCGATTGTTAATTCATAATCCTTAGCTTTTCCACCTTCAAATTCAACTCCGTCTACAGTTCCTACAAAGTCAAACTTAGCGATATCTCCGCTATTAATTACTTGGTCCTTTTTAACTTCAACAGTAGCTTTTGCTTTAGCTAAATTCTTGATTTCGGCAACAACCTCATTATCACTTACTTCGTAATTAGGCTTAGCAACCTTTAATCCCTTATATTGTGGTAATTCAAATTCAGGCATAACATCAAATGATAAAGAAACCTTGAAATCCTTACCTTGCTCAAGCTTATCTTCTCCTTCAATTCCAGGAATGAATTGTCCAACTTGCTTAGCAGCTAAATCCTTATCCTCATAAATTTCTCTAACCTTTTCATTAAAAATTACATTTAAAGCCTCATCGAATAAAGACTCAACACCGAATTTCTTTAAGAATACAGCCTTAGTTGCCTTTCCTTTTCTAAATCCATCAATTTTTACATCCTTATTTACTACTTCGAAAGCTGCATCTAATGCTTTATCAAACTCAGCTGCAGTTACATCAAATACAACTTTTACACGGCTTTGTGATACGTTTTCTACTACCATATTTATACGCAGATTGGAGATACATGAGACTCATGTAGGAAAATCTGCTCCTCCTATACTATTTTCTCCATTTTCCTTTAATATTTTATTACATAACATTTTAATTATAGCATAATATTTTATTTTGTAAAGTTAAAAACAAGACAAAACCAACTGCAGTTAATTGCTAGAGTAAATTTAGCTATAAATAGTTAAATCTTAAGGATTATATCTCCTTATAATAAGTCAATCTCAGTATCTTCTTCATTTTCATCTGGAAGGATATATTCCTTATCCTCGGGATTAATTTCACCACTTAATAGCTTATCAATTATCATTCTTTGAGCATCCTCATTATATTCAACAACTACATATCTCCCATACTTTCCAAACTTTTCTACATTTGTCATACCATATAAATTACCGTTCCACAAAACCTATAAAACTCTATAATGCTATAAAATTCTTGTTTGTTTCC
>JBJEFR010000007.1:0-3237 GCA_051874255.1 Anaeroplasmataceae bacterium | reverse complement strand
TATCTTGGCTTTCTTCTTCTGATAATTTTGTATCCTTCATTTTTTTAATCCTCCTTTTTTACTATTAACACGCATAGCATTTAATATAGCAATAAGTGATACACCAACGTCACCAAATACCGCGAAATACATATTAGTAATTCCTATTGCTGATAGTATTAGTATTATTACCTTAACTCCTATTGCAAATACAATATTTTCAAAAACTATTCTCATAGTTTTTTTAGCTATTTGCTTTGCCTTTATTATACCACTTAAATCATCATACATTAATACTATATCTGAGGCCTCGATTGCAGCATCGCTACCAATTTCTCCCATCGAGATACCAATATCACTACGCATCAATACTGGCGCATCATTGATTCCATCTCCAACAAAGCACACAACATCATTTTTTTCTTTGTTTTCAATTATTTTTTCTACCTCATATACCTTATTTTGTGGTAATAGCTTTGCTTTAAACTCAGTTAATTTTAATGAATCTACTACATTTTTTGCGACCTCTTCATTATCACCAGTTAGCATAATGCTTTTTACATTCATATTATTTAAGGAATCAATTAGAGTATAGGCTTCACTCTTTATTTCATCAACCACTAAAATAGATCCTAAATAAACATTATTAACTGCAACATATATTACACTTCCTATATCACTTACAGGCTTATAGCTAATATTTTCTTCAATCATTAGCCTTTCATTTCCACATAAAATAACATTTTTACCAGTAGCCTTTATTCCGCTACCAGCTTTATTTTCTAATCTATATCCATCCTCTTCATAGAAATTCGCCATTTCTCTAATAGCTATAGCTATTGGATGGCTACTACCTTTTTCAGCAATTGAAGCATATTTTAAAATTTCATCCTTTTTATCTATTGGCTCTATTTTATCTATTTTAAAATTACCCTTTGTTAATGTACCTGTCTTATCAAAGATGAAAATATTAGCTTTATTTAGCTTTTCTAAATAGTTAGATCCCTTAATTAAAATACCCTCCCTTGAGCAAGCACCTATTCCTGAAAAAAAGCTTAAAGGAACTGATATAACTAAGGCACAAGGGCATGAAACAACTAAGAAACTTAAAGCTCTATAGCTCCATTTTGCCCATTCAGATGTAATAAGGCTTGGTATTAAGAATAGCATAAAGGCAAGCAGCACAACAATAGGTGTGTAAACCTTGGCAAATTTAGTAATAAAGTTTTCAGACTTACTTTTTTGATTTGAAGCATTTTCTACTAAATCTAATATTTTAGATACTGTTGAATCATAAAATTCCTTAGTAACCCTAATAATAATACTTTCAGTTAAATTTATACATCCACTTATTACCTCATCACCTACAGCTACACTACTTGGCTTAGATTCTCCTGTAAGTGCCTTTGTATCAAGTTCAGTTTGGCCTTCAATAACTACTCCATCAAGGGGAATTTTTTCACCTGGATATACTATTATAATATCATCACATTTTACGCTAGTAGGGTCTACTATTAATATTTCATCATCTTTTTTAATATTAGCGTAATCTGGTCTTATATCCAGTAATGATGAAATATTCTTTCTTGATACTCCAACTGCATAGCTTTGGAACCATTCTCCAAGCTGATAAAACAAAAGTACTGCACAACCTTCATCAAAGCCTTCAATTTGAAGGCCCTTTACTCCTCTATATAAGGCTAAAGAGAATGCTCCTATGGTTGCGATAACCATTAAGAAATTTTCATCTAGCATTTGCCCATGAAGAATATTTAATAGTGCTTTTCTCAAGACATCATATCCAATGATTAAATAAATAGTTAAATATAATCCAAAAGGTAAAAGATATGAGTATTTATTATCAATCAATGAAGCTAAGTCTAATGCCTTATCAATAGAAAATACAATAATAAATAACACAAAGGATATTATTATTCTAATCATATTCTTTTTAAGTTTTCTAGACATAGTTAATCTCCTTAATTTATTTCAATATAAAAATCTGGTTCTATTTTTTTAGCAACCTTTAAGGCCTTCTTTAAAATACTATTAAAATCATCATTTTTAATTTCAAGAATCATTTTTTGTGTCATAAAATTAATATTACAAAATACTACTTCATCTAATTTAGAAATAGCCTCTTCACATTTTTTAGCGCATAGGGCACAATCAATTTCAATCTTAAATATTTTTCTCATATAATATACCTTTTTATTCATTAATATGCGATAAACCACATTCTATAATTTTTACTACATGTTCATCATCTAATGAATAATATACTTCCTTTCCTACTTTTTTAGTTTTTACAAGATGAGCATTTCTTAATATCCTAAGCTGATGAGAAACTGCAGATACACTCATATTTAAGCATAAGGATATATCACATACACAAAGCTCACTTATTTCTAAACAGCTTAGTATTTTGGTTCTTGTTGAATCTCCAAACACCTTAAATAGTTCTGATAAATCACATATTTCATTATCACTAGGTATTTTAGACTTCACCATTTCTACAAGATTATTACTCTCCATTAAATCACCCTTTCATTTGAACATTCATTCAAATGTTCAACTATAGTATACTCCATCCTATTTAATTGTCAAGCATATTTTAATAAAAAAACTTAGGTTTTGCTAGCGAAGCTAAAACCTAAGTTTTAATTCTATTATTATTACATTTTATTTTTTGTATATTCTACAACAAATTTTAAGTATTCAGTTGCTTTTTGGGTTAAAACCTCATAACCAAAATAATTTAATATAGCTCTATATAATTCCTCATCATTATATCCTTTTTTAAGAAAATCACTAACCAGAATATACATCTCTTCTTTAGGAATATCATATATTTGTCTTTGATAATTAATTCTAACAAAATCTAAATTATGAATATCATCAGCCCATATAACATCATCATATAGATTAGATGTTTCATTATAATTAAATCTTTTTAGACGAGATAAAATTATATCTAAAGCCTTTTGACTAATTTTTTTAATATCAAAGACCTCTCTAAGTCTTTCCTTTAGAATATTATAAGTTAGTGGAGCCTCTGTTTGTATAATAGCCTCTAAATTATAATCTAATAAATCTAAAGCATCAGCATTTCGGCAATATAAGCTATCAAGTGATACATGCTTCAATTCATTACATTTTATATAATTACTTGTTCTAACCATATAATCACCTACTACATTTTATTATAAGAACCAAACATGCGAACCTTTTCTTCAACAACAGCTTGTAGACTTTCAC
>JBJEFR010000006.1:0-3304 GCA_051874255.1 Anaeroplasmataceae bacterium | reverse complement strand
ATTTATATGCTTACTGTAATAATAATCCTGTGATGTATTTGGACGGAGACGGGCATAGTGCGATATTAACATTATTAGCTATAGCGGCAGGTGTATTAGTTTCGGGGGCAATAACTGGGCTATCAGCTGCAGCAGGACGAGAAGACGATGAATCATTCTGGGGAGCATTCACAGGTGGTTTTATTGATGGTGCGGTAGGAAGTATAGCTCTTGCGGTTGGTTTAGCTACAGGTGGGATAGGTGGTCTTATTGTAACAGCAGGTTTATCCTTTGCAGGTGGTTTTTTTGGTAATGCAGTTGGGCAAAAAATATCATATGGAGATGTTCAATGGGGATTGTGTGCTTTACAAGCGGGAATTTCAGCATTAACAAATTCTGTTATATATGGTGGGTTCCTTTATGCTGGAATAACTTCAGGTGTTAGATGGATAGATAGGTTTTCGGATTCTTTAAAAATCTCTTCTATTGGAATAGGAATCACATCATACGTATCGTATTATTCAACCCCAAGTGTTAACAAATTAAGGAGAAATAAATGGTGAAAACAAAAGTTTTTGGAATAGTTATATGGATAGCTTCAATTCTATGTATTGCGGATGGCACCATATTAAGTTTGGTTATACTAAGTGGTCAAAAATTAGAAATATATATTTGGATTATGATTATTTTGATGATGTGTGTTTTACCCATTGGAGTATTTATTATGGCATTATTAATGTTTAATAATACAATAATAATTGATGATAATGGAGTGTCTAGAATTAGATTCAAGAAAATAATAAGATTTTTTCAATGGGAAGACATTAAAACAATAGGATTTACATCAGAGGATAGTTTTACTGGTTGGTGTTACATTTCAATCAAACCTAATATTAAGTATGGATATACGGAAGTAACAAAAATGAGACTTGATAAGGATGTTATTTATTTTCATTTAACTGATAAAAATACTTTTAATTTAAAAAAAATACTAAAAGAGAAGGGCATAAAATACTAATAAATTAATATATAGTTTATAATTTAAAGTATAATAAAATATTTTTTCTATTGAATGTGTCATTATTAGGTATTTAATTTGTATACTTGATTATATGAAATTGAATTGTAAAGCATTAAATGTTTTGTATAGACAAATTCTTTTACAAGAATAAATCAGTATTTAGAAGTTTTTATAATATTTATGAAACAAATTGGGATTTATATATTATTAAAAAATGTATGATGTAGAGGGAATAATAGGAGCAAGAGTATCATCTAATGGAACAATAACAAACTATACCTATGTAAAAGATTTCTATAACAATGTAATAGCAGTACTAAAGGGAAGTAGTGTAGTAGCAAAATATATCTATGATGCGTGGGGTAATATAATCTATGAATATAAGGATAGCACAGATATATTTGCACCAATTAACCCAATAAGATATAGAAGCTATTACTATGATTTAGAAACAAAGCTATATTACTTAGAAAGCAGATATTATAATCCAGAAATGTATAGATTTATAAGTCCTGATAGTGTTGATTATCTAGATTATGAAATTATTGGTGGACTTGATTTATATGCTTACTGTAATAATAATCCTGTGATGTATTATGATCCTATGGGGCATAGTGCGATTTTGGCAATGCTGATTGGTGCTAGTATAGGTGCAATAATAGGTTTGGGAAGTCAAGTGACATCCGATGTAATATCAAATTTCAAAGCGAATAAATTTGATTTTTCAAAATGGGAAATGTCTTCTTGGCAAACTTATGTTGGTGCTGGATTAGGCGGAGCAATAGGTGGTGCATTAACGCCATTTTTTGGACCGGTATCGACCGCTTTTATAACAGGATTTTCTTCAACTGCTATTTCAATGGGATTGTCTAATGCAACAGGAGCATCTAATTTTTCATTTGAAGAAGTTTTTATAACTTCACTATTAATTGGTTCTATTTCTGGAGTTACAGCAGGTATTTTGGATAATATTAAAATACCTGGTATTACAAGTGGAAGAGGATCGTTGAGTTCAATCCAAAAACAAATTAATACTAAATTTGTAAGAAATAGAATATCAGGTATTTCAATAAAAACATTCGGAAAAATGTTAGCTTTGGAGTTTTTTAATTCATTGCCATCTAATTTCTTAAACTCATTTACTAATGGCATCGTTTTAACACCTATTACAAATAGTTATTAGAAAGGAATTATTAAATATGAAATTGAATTTTAAGGATATTTTATTTGTTCAAACTGATGAAAAAGAATATAAACCAACAATTTTTTCTTTTATTGTAGTTATATTATGTATAGGCACATTAATAGCAATTTCAAATTTTATTCCAGTTATATTATTGTCTAGATTTATTATGGTTTGCCTAACTACATTTGGCTTCTATCTTATTATCGCTTTTATCATCAAAATGATTTTTATTTCCGAAAACATTGAAAAACAAAGAGTGAGAAATAAAGTGTATGAATTCAAATTTGATCCTGTTTCTATAAATATTGATGATTTTTGTATATGGTTATATAAATATTCAGCACCAGAGCAGATAATTATTAAATTGAGTGAAGAATATCATTATGTTGAAATATCATATGATACTAAAGGTAGAAGAGGTAATTATATTAACAGAAATACTTATTTTGATGATGCAGCTACAAAAGTTGAAGATATTGAAAGAATAATCAAGTTGAAGAGTAAAAATGGAAAAATTGAAGTTTTTGAGACTTATGATCATCAAAATCCACAAATACTTGTTGATGAAATTAATGACCTGAAATAAATAGAAGTAAAATAATAATCTAACATTACAACCTGTACGAATTAAGTATATGGAGAAAACTAATCTTCATATACCTTTCAATTTATATAACGATCAGTATATGCTAATATTAATTCTAACCATAAATAGTTTAAGTTTGTATCAGTTAGCTTTACCACAAGTGTAATCTGTGGCAAGTTATAAAAATAACAATTTAGTAAGAATAAGCAAGTAATTTATTGTGATAAATGAAGGTCACAAAGTTAGCTAGACTAATTGTGACCATATGTCACGGTTGAATGACAAAATCAAGTAGATGTTGCGATGATAAGGTGGCGATACTAATAGCCACCCTATCTCGTCGTTTAGATTTAATTTGAAGGTAAATATGGAAGTAATAATTGTAATATTGAAAGCAAAATGAATGATAAATTTTATCTTAATCTTAAATATTGAAGTTAATCATATTTCAAATTATATTAATTGATAGTGTAATATAGATGATTGATAAGAAAAGAGTACAAAGGATAGAAATTAACTATAATTTCTTACC
>JBJEFR010000005.1:3023-14463 GCA_051874255.1 Anaeroplasmataceae bacterium | reverse complement strand
TGATGATATTACAACTGTTTTGGATTCAAGGTATTTACTTTTAGAATGAAAAAAGGAGGCATATAAATGTCTAATAAAATTGAAATAAAAAATCTTTGTTTTAGCTACACAAATAATAAAAAAAAGAATAGCCTTCCAGCATTAAGCGATATTAATTTAGAAATAAAACAAGGTGAATTTATATGCCTCCTTGGTGCTTCAGGATGTGGAAAATCAACGCTTTTATCTATTTTAAGCGGACTTAACAAGCCAACAAGTGGGGAGATTTATGTAGATGAGAAATTACTAACATCCCCCGGAATAGATAGAGCGGTTGTTTTTCAGCATTATTCTTTATTCCCTTGGCTTACTGCAAAGGGAAATATTCTTTTTGGTATTAAGCAGTCAAAGAAGAAATATAGTAAAAAAGAAAGAAGTATTCTTGCGGATAATTATTTAAAAAAGGTAGGTCTTTTCGAGGCAGCAAATAAGTATCCAAGTGAACTATCAGGAGGAATGCAACAACGTGTTGCTGTCGCAAGAGCCTTGGCTTTAGAATCAGATATTCTACTTATGGATGAGCCTTTTGGAGCTATTGATCCAAGATTAAGGCTTGAATTGCAGGAATTAGTATCTAAGCTATCAAGAGAAAACAAAAAAACAGTTGTTTTTGTTACTCATGATATAGATGAGGCATTGCTTTTGGCAGATCGAATAGTTTTGATGGAGCCAGGAAAAATTAAAGAAATATTAGAGGTTCCATTTAAGACACCAAGAAGAAGAGATGAATTAGTTCAAACACAGAAGTATCAGCTTCTTTATAAAAGACTATTTTCTTTATTCTATGATATTTTAAAGGAAGATATATATGATGAGGCGGTGTTATAGTGAGTATAAAAGTATTTTTTAAGGATATTTATGATAAGCTTAAATTTAATAAGAATGAATTTAAAAAATTATTATTAGGCTTTATTATAGCTAATTTATTATTTGTGATAAATTTAATATTTACTATATCACTTGGTTATAGAACAGAGCATAAATATATATACTCTAATACGCCTTATATCATTTTTCTTATAATAACAGAAATATATTATTTATTTTTATTTGTATTGAAGAAAAGAAAAAGTATTTCTGATGTGGCTATAGTTTTATTCAGCTTTTTATTGCTTTGGGAAGTGGCATATAAGCTTGGATGGACTAAAAATGATTTACTAATTCCTTCGCCTGAAGGCTTATTTAGCATATATAAAGAAAAAAAGAATGAAGTAATTGCTGGTATAGTAGCTTCAGTTAAGCTTTTATTTATTGGAATATCATTAGCTTTAATAAGCGGGGTGATTTTAGGAATCCTTGCAGGATTTATTCCTAGAGTAAGAGAAATAGTAATTCCTATTTCTAATGTATTATCACCTATACCACCTCTTGTATATACTCCTTATATGGTAATGATTGCACCAACATTTTATATTGCATCTATTTTTGTGATATTTTCTGCTGTTTTTTGGCCAACCCTAAGTCAAACAATTAATAGTGTTAAATCAATAGATAAAAAGGTAATTGAGGCAGCAAAGACAATGGGACTTTCAACACCAGGAATGCTATTTAAGGTAATATTTCCATATATATTACCATCTATTATAATAGGTCTTAATAGAAGCCTAAGATCAGCTTTCCTATGTTTAACTGGAGCTGAAATGCTTGGGGCAAGTGCAGGACTTGGATACTTTATAAAGATGTATGAAAGAAACTTGGATTTTAGAGCTATATTAGCTGGAATTTTAGTATTAGCCTTTGTTGTTTCAATAATTGACATACTAGTAAAAAAACTCGAAAAAAGTATTGTTAAGTGGAAATATGATTAGATAAGATAACAACGTTGTAAATATAAATAAAAAGTGATAAAATTTATTAAATTGAATATATTATATGGAGGCGCATTATGGCAAATATTTATAAAAGTGTAGAAGAATTAGTTGGACATACACCATTACTTGAATTAAATAATTTTACTAAAAACCATGAAGTAAATGCTAGGATACTAGTTAAATTAGAGGGTGTTAATCCAGCAGGTTCGGTTAAAGATAGAGTTGCGAAAAAAATAATTGAGGATTATGAACAAAGGGGATTATTGAAGCCAGGATACACTATTATTGAACCAACCAGTGGTAACACAGGAATTGGACTTGCAGCTATTTCAGCAGCCAAGGGGTATAAGCTTATTATTACCATGCCTGAGACAATGTCAGTGGAAAGAAGAAATCTAATTAAGGCATATGGTGCTGAGATTGTATTAACAGAAGGTAAAAAGGGAATGAAGGGAGCAATTGCTAAGGCTGAGGAACTCCATTCATCTATACCTAATTCTGTAATTGCAGGACAATTTATTAATCCTGCTAATCCTAAGGCACATTATGAGACAACTGGACCTGAAATATGGGAGGATACAGATGGAGATATCGATTACTTCGTATCAGCAATAGGAACTGGAGGTACTATAACAGGTACAGGTGAGTTTTTAAAGGAAAAAAATCCTAATATCAAAGTTATTGGGGTAGAGCCAGAAAATTCGCCAGTATTATCTAAAGGTGTCGCAGGCGCTCATAAAATTCAAGGTATTGGTGCAGGATTCGTTCCTGATATATTAAATACTAAAATATATGATGAGATAATAGCTGTTAGCGATGAAGACTCATTTACTACGGCAAGAGAGGCAGTAAAATCAGATGGAATATTTATAGGAATATCATCAGGTGCGGCCTTATATGCTGCCCTACAAGTAGCTTTAAGGAAGGAAAATAAAGGTAAAACTATTGTCGTATTACTTCCTGATAATGGTGATCGTTATTTATCAACACCTTTATTTCAGTAGTAATATTTATAAAATAATTGCTGGCTATATTAGAAAATTCTATTCAAACTAGTGGTTGATTATTGCAAGCTTAATATATACGCTAGTATATGAGTAGAATTTTTTATTTTATTAGGGTTTTAAATAACTATTGTTTGTGCTATAATTATTGTTAAGAATTGGAACTAAAAAAAGTTTTTATTATAATTTCGATTAAAGAGGTATAGCATGAAGGTATTAGTTTGTTATAACCCTTATAGTAGTACACAAAAAATAGGGAAGAATAAGGAATTAGTAAAAAAAAGATTATCTAAGAAATTCGATACTGTAGATTTTTATGAATCAGAAAGTCCTAGAAGTATAACTAAAAAGATAATTGAAGATGGAGATAAATATGATACTATTTTAACGTCTGGTGGAGATGGAACTTTAAATGAGACGGTAACAGGTGTTATTGAGGGTGGTATTAAAACTCCTATTGCGTATATTCCATCAGGTACAGTTAATGATGTTAAAAGTATTTTGCATTTAACTAAAAGGATAAAAAAAGGTATCGATATTGCGATTGATGGTATTCCAGCACAAATAGATATTTGTAAGTTACAGGATAGGTATTTTGTCTATGTTTGTGCAGCTGGGAAATTTACATCTGTTAGCTATGACATTGATTATAAGCTTAAAAAAAGATGGGGAAGATTTGCCTATTTCATTAGGGGTGCTCAGGAACTTCCAAAGGAAGCAGGTATTCGTGTAAAGATTACTACCCCAAATGAAGTTACTTATAGTGATTGTTATGTATTCTTTGGATTTAATTCTCAAAGATTTGGTGGTTTTAAATTCTATAGAAAGAATAAACCATTACTTGATGATGGACTAATGGATTTTACTTTTATTGAGAAAACTAAATTTGGAAGCTTTTCAAGATTATCTAAATTTGTTTTATTTGGTGATAAGGCAAAAAATGGAGTAAGGACATTTACATGTAATAAAATAAGCTTAGAAACTCATAAGGATGTAAGCTATAATGTTGACGGAGAGCTTGCGTATACCGGTAAAACATGTGAAATAGAAGTGTTACATAAGGCTGTTTCAATTATTGTTCCTAGAAAATATTATAAAAAGATGTTTAATAAAAAAAGTCTTTAGCTGATGCTAAAGATTTTTTTGTATATAAAGTAAATATAATCTAATAATAATATTGGTGATGGTATGAAGAATGATTATATTAGACCTATAAGTCTATTTATAGCTATTATTTTTCATAATTATATTATTTTTAAATACTATTTTATGAAAAATATTTATCAAGTATATGGTCATATGAGCTATTTATTTATAATTTTTGTAATAGTGTTTTCGTTTTTGGTATCATTATCTTTAAATAACAGTAAAGTAAATAATATTACTAATTTAGTTAAAAGAAAATGGTATATAAAATATACATTAGTATTGTATTTGATTATTTCTAATATTATAGTTGGGACTATGTCAATAAGAATTCTTCAGAATAATTTTTTTTCATCCTATAAAATACTACCCTTTATAATAACTTTATTCATAACTGTGTTTTTTATTTCTAATATTAAAGCGGTCGGATCCATAAATATATTAACTATACCCGCTTCTATATATTTTATATTTTTTATAATAACTAATATAGTAAATATAGATATTAAAGATTTTTCTTTATTACTACCCTTTGAAATGATTGATATTCCTCCAATTAATTTAATAATAGCATCTATTCTTTTAGTAATTGATAACTATATATTTTATTTTTTAGGAAGTGATTTTAATAAGCCCTTTAAAGCTAGTAAAGTATTTTTAGCTAATTTGATATGGCTTAGTATGGTATTAATAGAGCTTATTAATATGACGGTCCTTGCAGGAGAGAGCTTTTTATATGATTATCCTTATATTGGATTTTTATCATATAGTGTACAACAAACATTCAAATATATAGGTAATTTTGATTTTATTTATATATATTTAATAACTATGTTTTCAACATTTAAGCTAACGCTTAATAATACTATAATGAAAAGCTTAATAAGTAATAAGCATTCAATAGTTTCTTTTATACTAATAATACTAGCGGTGTATTATATGCTTAATAATTTTGAGTGGTTTAATAATAATATTAATCTAATGATTATTATTATTTTTGTTCTTTTTCTTCCGTATTTTATATCTTTATATATAGGTGATAAGATTGAAAAATATTAAAAAATTAATAGATAGCTTGAGTAGTAGTAAGGATGTTGTAATAAAGGAAGATAAAAGCTTAAATATGATATTTATTTATCAAGAACAAATGTGTAATATGGAATTATTTATTAAGGATTATTATATTTTACTTAATAACTATAAGGAGCTAGATGATACTCTTATAGGAATTTGTCAAAAAAGTGATGATGATATTGATAAGCTATATCAATTAATATTTAGTGGATTATTAGTAATATATAATAAGAATAATAATACTTATTATAAGGTAGATATTTCAAAGATGCCTTCAAGACAAACCTCCGATTCAACTGCAGAACCAGAGGTTATGTTTGGAAGTAGAGATGGATTTGTTGAAAATTATAAGGATAATATTGCGCTTATTAGGAATAGAGTCAAAAGTAGTAAGCTTGTTATTGATGAAATAACTGTAGGAAGAAGAAGCAAAACAATTGTAAGTGTATTAAGTATAGATGATATTCATAATGAAGAACAAAAGAAAGAAATTATAAAAAAAATTGAAAGCTTAGATATAGATGCCTGCTTAGAAATGAGTGATGTTGCGGTATTATTTCAAGAAAAGCGAAAAACACCTGCATATTTATATATAGGTAGTCCTAATTTAGCGGTAAGACATTTGCTTGATGGACAGTTTTTAATTCTTATTGATAGAGTTCCTACTTTAATTTGCTTACCTGTAACATTTGCTTCCTATACCAAAACAAAGGTAGATACAATAAATATTGGTTTTTATACCGTTTTTGAAAGAATGTTTATTTTGATTTCTTTATTTATATCTACAATTTTTTTAGGCTTTTTTTCATCTATAATAACATTTCAAAAAACTAGTATGTCTTTAGTAATTGCACGGTCACTTGCTAAAACTGAAAATGGAACTATATTACCAGTTTTTTTTCAAATATTATTTGTATTAATACTATTTGAATTATATGGAATTATTGGGCTTAGAAGTCCTAAGGCCACATTATCAAGTACAATTGTTTTAATAGGGGGTATAATTATTGGCCAAAATACTATAGAAAGTAAAATAGTAGGAGTAACTATTATGACTCTTACAGCCCTCGCCTTTTTAGCAGGATATGCAATTACAAGTAATATTAATTTAATAATGTTTATTAGTGTATCAAGGGGGATGCTTTTATTATGTAGTACGATATTTGGAATATATGGATTAACCCTAGGATTAGGGGTATTACTAGCTATAATATATAAAGAAAAAACCATGGGAGTTAGCTTTTTATCTCCGTTTATTCCTTTTGATATTCATGATCTACATTCGTTTTTTGTTCCTGCATCTAAGGATAAATTGCGTCCTGATTTCAATATAAAGAATAGGTTTAGAAAAAAATGAAAAGGTTATTTATTTTATTAATATTTGTTTTAGCACTAACATCCTGCAGTAATAGCTTAGATAAGGAGGCATATATTTCAAGCTATTATATAGATTATGTAGATAATAAGTATTATGTTTCTTTAAATTTGTTAGATGAAAGTGATCATAAATTAGGTGAATTTAATAATGAGAATTTATTAATATGCTTTGAGTCTGCATCCTCTAGTATAGATATGAATGTTAATATGTCTTATGTAAAGTCAGTTATCTTAAATAAAAGAATGTTAAATGAAAAGTGTTTATATGATTTTATGGAGATGATAAAAAATATGTATACATTGGGATTCAATTTTTATATTTTTGTAACTGAGGATGAGGCTAAGGAAATATATGATACTGAAAAGATTATAGATACAGATTATTATTATAGCCTATATAATGATCCTATGAATAATGATTTATATTTGGGATATAGGCCTATACATTTTTTAGAGCTAGCAAGAGCATATTATGATAAATTTGATAGTATAATTCTTCCTAGTATAAATGTGGTTCATTCATGGAGTAATGAAAAAAAGCTTGTTAATGTAGTTTCAATGGGTCTTTATGGGTTAAATGGCAATTATATAGATGTTAGAGAATATATTGCATCTAGTATGTTTTCTAAGGCCATGACTCTATCAATAGGTAATAGTGATATAAGTCTTAGAATAGATGATTATAAGCTTAATATTAATAATAAGCTAGAGATTATTATAAAGGGAAATATCAGTATAATATCAGGTAGTGATAATTATGTTGATTATTTAGATAAGGAGCTTAATAAGCTTATTACGGAATGCTATAGTAAAGATATTGATATTTTAAATATTAAGGGTATTAATTATCATTATAGAAAGAACTATGATGTTAATGATATAAGCATTGTTTATAAATTAAAAAAATAAAAGGCCTTATGGCCTTTAATAATTTAAGTGGCAGGGGCATCAGGATTCGAACCCGAACCAAGGGTTTTGGAGACCCGCGTGCTACCGTTGACACCATGCCCCTATAGAGTTGATTATAGCATATATTATATTTGCTAGCAACACGATTATTAATATATCATAAATATTTTTATATTTCAAGAAAAATAAAAAAAGTTTTGCCTATCATATAGGATGTATATGTTGTTGTTTGGTAAATTTTATGATAAAATGAAATAAATTAGGGGGCGAGAAATATGGAACAAGTATTAGAAATATTAGGTGAATACTCGACATTAATTTCGTTAGTTCCTCTTTTGATTTTTGTATTAGTTTTTTTATTATATATATTACAAGGGTTAATAAGAGGCTTTAGAAAAAATTTAATCTTAACAATAATTTCGTTTGTATGCTTTGTAATAGCATATATTATATTCTTATGCATGAGAAGCTTTGCAACTAATCAATTTTTAGCTTTAATTGATGAACAATTGACTAAAATAGAAACCGAAATGCCAACTATAACACCATATATAGGCGTTATAATTAATTCTATTCTTGGAATTGGATTTATGATTGTAACCTTAGTGGTATGGAGAATATTATATTTTATTGCTTATCTTGCAATTTATCTTCCAATATTTAGAGAGGGTAAATATAAAAAGAAGGTTAATAGGAGATATTATGAAGCAATGGATAATCCTTCTGGTGATATTGAAGTATCAAGCGTTGAGCCTTATAAAAAAAGAAGAGGCTTTGGAGCACTACTTGGTGTATTTAGAGGATTATTAGGCGGAATGCTTGCAATATCTTTATTTGGTTCAATATTCTATCTTGCATCAGGAACATATGAGCCTAATTTAAAAGATGGTGAAGAGGTAATATTACAAATAGATGGTAAGGATGTTGATTTAACAAATATCTATAAGTTTATGGATGATTATGAAAGTATAAATGTAGTTGCTGAAAGTCTTAAAATATCAGGGGTACCTATTTATGCTTCTTTACCTAATTTATATTCATGGTCAAAGCTAGTTATTAAAGAGGATGGAATAAATACTACGGTATATCCTTATAATGAAGTAGCATATGTAGTAAAAATTGCTCATACTGGTATTAATATTATAGATAAATATGAGAT
The DNA here is from genome assembly GCA_051874255.1 of Anaeroplasmataceae bacterium. Taxonomy (GTDB): domain Bacteria; phylum Bacillota_I; class Bacilli_A; order Acholeplasmatales; family Anaeroplasmataceae; genus UBA3206. Next base: position 5,944 of record JBJEFR010000005.1, on the reverse strand, counting down.
TAGATTAGATTCTACTAATATTATTGATGACCTTTCAAATTTATTAGAAAATAACGAAAATTTTACAACTGATGTTGTTAATTTTATTCATATGTTTGGTAGTACTAAGCTTCAAAGAGCTCTTGGTAGAACTATAACTAATAATTTTGCTAAAATAGTTGAGGATTCTGGTAAGAGCAATGAATATTTTGATACTATATTTACAGGAGAGAATGCAATTAATATAGCAGATTTAGTATCAAGAGAAGATATTACGACTTTCCTTAATATTGCTCAAAAGGCCTTAGTAATTTATGATGATTATAGTGCTAATAATGATATTTTAGATGTAATAATAAATAGTTCAAAGGATGTAACAGATTTAACTAATGAGATCTTAAAACTTACTGTTTTTAATAGTGAAAGCTCTGAATCATTAAATCCACTTATTAGTGATTTATTAGAAACTGCTTTAGCTAATAATAGTATGTTTAAGGGGTTAAAATTAGAAGATATCGATTGGATAAAAAATGGTAGTGCTGATGGTGAAATCGAAACATTTGTAAAATGCTTAAATAAATTCTTAGAAACCGATTTTTTAACATATGATGGAGAGATTAAGCTAGCATTCAATAATTTTGAAAAATTATTTGATTCAACTACTGATACCTCAGTTATAGATGATGTTTCAACATCAAAGGCTTTAAGATGTGTATTAACTAGTGTTTTGAAAAATACGCAGGTATCAGGAAGTGATATTTATATTCCAGACACATCACTTGATACTAGTGGAATAATAAAGGCAGATGAATTTAAGGAATTATTTGATTCAATAGGAGAAATAGTAGAAAAAACAGACTTTTCTACGCTAGAGCCACTAACTGTAAGTGAAATATCTGATAATGTTTTACCTAAGGTATTAGAAAGTGCATCTGAAGATAAGTTACTTGCGAGCGCAATAGTAAGCTCTGATATTTTAGCGTCAATAATGTCTAAAATAGCATATGAAACATTAAATGAAAAGTATCCAGGTGCCATTGTTGACGATTTAGTTTTAGATGATGAGCATATTGTTCAAAATATGCCAAATTGGATTGGACCAGATGGAGAACTAGCTATTTTCTTAAATATAGCATGTGATTTATATAGTGAAGAGGTTATTACCTATAATGGAGAAATTGAATTTAATTTATCAAATCTTAGTAGAGTAACGACTGATACTAGCTATTTAATTACTGACGCACCTAGATCATTATTATTAAGAGGAATGCTTGTTGAATTAACAAATTCATTAATAGGTGAGACTATAAGTTTAATTTTCCCTGAGGAAAGCTATACTATGGCAGGTAGTGTTAAGCTACTTACAGAGGATGAGCTTAGATCACTTCTTAAATCGGTTGCGTTTATAGCTAATTCTATTGATTTAGAAGAAGGACTAGACACAAGTCAGATGGCGGAAAAATTTATTGATGTTATTAAAACATCAGATGATATAGATAGGTTAAGCGGATCAGTAATTATTGAAGCAACTGTATCAAAGCTATTATATGATTCATTATCGGAGACGACTTATCTACAAACTATACCAGATGATTTAAAGCTTGATTCTGAGCATTTTGATGATAATATTAAGAATTGGTATGGTGAAGGAAAGGAATTCTCTAAGGCAATTAAAGCCTTAAGGGAAATCTTGAAATCAGGAATAGTTGAGGTAAGTTTATCTCCTAGCGTTAGTGTAGAGACTAATATTAATAATGTTTCTAACCTATTTGATGGACAAGCTGTTGAGCCAATTGATACTATTTTAGAAAGTCAAATTCTATTAACTATGGTTTCTGGAGTTGTAGAAGACTTAGATATTGGTTATGAACTATATTTGCCAACAGAGGTATATGAAAATAATAATATTAGTGCATTAGAAATAAAGAAGCTATTAAAAGCATGCAATTTACTTTTATCATCTAATATAGATTTTAATAGTCCAACTATATCAGATGATATCAAATCTGCTTTAAATGAGATATGTTCTCTAGATACTAATAAGGATCTTATAATTGATTCAACAATAATGTCAGGAACATTATCACTTGCTATATATAAAATACTTGTTGACATGTCATCAGGAACTATTACATTTAATATTCCAGACGAGCTCGTTTTAGATGAAGCAAATAAGGAAGCTAATATTAGTAATTGGATGGGAAATGATAATGAGCTTAGAAAGATACTTGATTGCTTGTCAGTTGTTGATTTAACTAGCGTTGATAACATTGATTTTGTATTCAAATTATCACAGGAAGATGTAAATGTTATTTCAAATTCTAAGATTGTAGCTTCAACCATTTCAAATACTGTTGATTCATTAGATATAAGTGGAATGGAGATTATTGTAGTAGATGAAGCATATGATGAAAATGGAAACATTTCATCAACCGAACTATATAATACAATTAATGCAATTAAAGCCATTGTTGGATATGACGATTTAAATGAGGAAGAAAAGAATAATTTCTCATTTGATACTATAAGTATTGAAGTTGGTGAAATATTAAGTAACCAAGCTAAGGTTGATGCGATATTCTCATCGTTGATTATTCAGGCAACCGTTGCATATAAGGCATATAGCCTTACAAAGGATATTTTAGAAGTACCTACTGAACTAGTATTAGAAACACCAGATAGTGCAAATATGGCAAACTGGATAACTATCAATAATGTTAATAAGGAATTATATTATATTGTTGATGGATTAAGAGTACTTGAAATCGCTGATAAGATTAGTGATGAAAACTTTGAAATAGATGCGTCAAATATTATATCTACTTTAGTCACTGATAAGACAGATGAAGAGATAGAGGATAATATTAATACTCTATTATTAAGTAAAATAATTTATAAAACAGTAAGTAAGACATTAATAGATATGGATGCCGATGCTGGTA
>JBJEFR010000005.1:0-2923 GCA_051874255.1 Anaeroplasmataceae bacterium | reverse complement strand
ATCAATAATGTTAATAAGGAATTATATTATATTGTTGATGGATTAAGAGTACTTGGAATTGCAGATCAGATTAGTGACCCAGCATTTGAAATAGATGCGTCAAATATTATATCTACTTTAGTTACTGATAAGACTGATATAGAGATAGAGGATAATATTAATACTCTATTGTTAAGTAAGATAATTTATAAAACAGTAAGTAAGACATTAATAGATATGGATGCCGATGCTGGTAATAAGATTACCGTTCCTTCTGCTGTATTAGATGGTGATTATATCATTAAGTCAGAACTTGTAAATTTATTCTTAGGAATAAATGCTGCAGGATTAACAAATCTTGATGATATTGATAGCGTTGATTTCATATTTAAGATGTCACAGGCAGATGTTGATGCACTATGTAATTCATTAATAATTGCTACAACTATTACAACAACAGTTAATACCTTAAGTATGGATGAGATGCAAATAGTTGTAGTAGATGAAGCATATGATGAAAATGGAAACATTTCATCAACTGAACTATATAATACAATTAATGCAATCAAAGTCCTTGTTGGATATGACGATTTAAATGAAGAAGAAAAGAATACCTTCTCATTTGATACTATAAGTATTGAAGTTGGTGAAATATTAAGTAACCAAGCTAAGGTTGATGCGATATTCTCATCGTTGATTATTCAGGCAACCGTTGCATATAAGGCATATAGCCTTACAAAGGATATTTTAGAAGTACCTACTGAACTAGTATTAGAAACACCAGATAGTGCAAATATGGCAAACTGGATAACTATCAATAATGTTAATAAGGAATTATATTATATTGTTGATGGATTAAGAGTACTTGGAATTGCAGATCAGATTAGTGATCCAGCATTTGAAATAGATGCAACAGATGTTATCTCTACTTTAGTTACTGGTAAGACTGACGAAGAGATAGAGTCTAATATTAATACTTTATTACTAAGTACGATAATTTATAGAACAATGAGTAAAATAATAATAGATAATGGTAATTCAGCTAGTATGATTAGCGTTCCATCATCAGTAGTAGATGGCGATTATATTACTAAAGAAGAATTAGTAAGTCTATTTGTTGGTATAAATGCTGCCGGATTAACAAATATTGATGATGTTGATGCGAATGTAATTATTACTAACAGTATAGATACTACAAAGGTTTTACAATCGGGAATTTTATGGTATACATTCTCTACAACTATTTTAAATACTGCTGCAATTATAGTTCCTAATATTGTTAAGGAAACAAATGGTACAGAGATTTACATAACAAAAGAAGAGATTACAAGCTTAATTAATACTATTAAAGTGATGGAAATTTCTGATTTTAATAATATTGATGTAAATGAAATATTAAATTTAACAGATGATAATCTTAATACTGTGTTAAACTCTGTTATTGTTTGGTATATGATTTCTGATAATGTCTTTGATGTAGAAGTTGAAGGAACTATTAAGATACCTTCTATTGCAAAGGGTAGTGATAGTTTTGGTGATGAATACATAACAAAAGAAGAAATTATCAAATTAATTAATGCTGTAGAAGCCTTTGGAGTATCAGATGTAAATAGTATTGATCCTAATATTTTAGTAACAAGCTCAACAGTAAATATTAATGTGATTTGTACTTCTGATATTGTGAGATATACTATTTCTGATAATATGATTAATTGTGGTATTTCTCCTTCAACATATTCTTATGATGATAAGAATGCTTCTGAGCTATTTATTAAAACAACTGAAATTAAAAATACTATTGAGGCGTTAAAGGCTTTAGGATTAACAAAGATTGACGAAATTTTAATTGATAATTCACAATTCTTATCATTATATTCAGATGGAGATAAGGTGGATACTCTTCTTGCATCATATATTGTATATAGAGAAGTAAGTAATCAAATTTGTAAAACATCAGGAATAGATGTACCAGAGGATGTAATAAAGAATCCTGGAGATTTAACATTAGATGAACAGGAGAAGTATATTACTAAGACTGAAATTAAGGCTCTTCTTACAGCCTTAAATAAGCTAGGTATTTCCGATTTAGCTTCATATGAGGTAAGTAATAAGATATTTAGTTTAGGTTCTGATTTATCAACTTGCTTAGAATCTCATATTATATGGTATGCATTTAGTAAAGAGATAAAAGCTTCAAGTGAGCTTATTGTTGTAAGCACTGCATACGATACAACATACCCAAGCTATATTAGAGCTGATCAAATTATAGGCTTAATTAATGTATTATCATCATTATCAGCTTCACCATCTTTATCAAGTGTAAGCCTTAATCCATCAAGTATAGTAACAAATGGATTAGCTGATGATATTGCAGGAAACATTATATTAAACGCTACTGCTTCTAATATCATTTTATATGAAAATATGGTTGGAACAATTTATGACATAGATGCTATAGAAACAACAACTTATAATGAAGATTCTAGCTATGTAATGTTTAAGTCAACTGAGCTTGAGAATATAATTAATGGACTTGCTGTATTAGGAATAAGTGATGTTGATGGATTTAGCTTCTCAATTTCACAATTACAAGCTTTATCTGATGAGGATTTAAATACTGTATTAAATTCAAATACCTTATGGTTATATTCATCAGATTTAATTAAATCATATGTAGCATTACTTCCAGAAGCAATGAGACCTACATTAGAAACAATAAGTGAAATGGTATATAAATACGATGGAACTAATTTTACTAAAACTGCAAATAGTATTATTACTAAGGAGCAAATCATATCATATGTTTAATAAAATAAATAAGGAGCCGATGGCTCCTTATTTTGATTTTAATATAAAAAAAAGACTATCAAATAGTCCACTTAGCTTATATGGGGCGTACGACAGGAATCGAACCTGCGAGTGCTGGTGCCACAAACCAGAGTGT
>JBJEFR010000004.1:0-14855 GCA_051874255.1 Anaeroplasmataceae bacterium | reverse complement strand
TTTCCCTTTTGTGCCGATTTTATCATTTCTTTTGCGCTAACAAGTTGCATAATAACACTCCTATCATATGAATATTATACAAGTAAAAGCGCTTTTTTTCAACAAAATATAAAAAACAAGTCCTAAGACCTGTTAAAAATTAAATGGATTATTAGGATTTACTGCCGAAGTTTGACCCATATTCATACCAGGAGTTTGCATAAACTCAGGATTCATATTATATTGTGCTTGTTGGTACATTGGTGCTTGTTGATACATTGGTGCTTGATTATAATAAATAGGATTTCCATCTACATATTGATCGGTAACAACCACTTCTTCGCTTTGAGTAAAAGTTGGAATATTAATATGTCTTCTTATACAATTATTTACTACTGTAGTATGATAATTTGTATAATGTGGAACATCCTGAACATAACACTTATTTACAACCTGGTTACAATTGTTGTATGTTGGACATGCTTGCGGACAACCTTGACCACAACTGTTATTAAAATTAAACAAAAATAAAACCTCCTTCATTTTTATTATACGTAGGAGATTTTATTTTGCTTATACTTATGAATTAATTATTTTACTAGCTTTCTCATTTATATAATCTAAATCTAGACTATAATCTAATAATTTATTTGCAAGATTAACTGCATCATCTTTATATCCTCTTATATTATAGTAATTCATTAAATTAAATTCATTAATAATATTTAAATATTTATTAGTAGTATTTGTAGGACAAATTCCTTCAATATTATCTAAATAATCTGTTGTATTATAGATACTTATATAATTTCTATATGCTACAGCATTTGGTGCGGTTTTAGGATTTTGTTCTAAATAAGCTATTAGCTCCATAGCCTTATCATAATTTTGAGAAAACAATTCATTAGATATTGAAACATTATCATATATTGAAGCATATGCTTTATTTTTAGGCCTTTCTAGGCTATTAAATAAAGCTATAGCTTCATCTGGATTTTTATAATACATATAATTACATAATATTGAATTAACATATATTCTTGTATCACTATTTAAGTTATTTTCTAATAATTTATTAACCTCACTACTGAATGTATTATAGTTAGGATTATTATTAAAGTCGTTAACAATCCTTCTAAATGGATTTAAAAATACTAATACTGGGATATATATTATCATTAAAAATGCAAATATTATTAATATACCCCCAAAGAAATTTTTACCTAATATTACCCACCACCAATAATAAAAGGCAATTGACAAAATAACTGCTGCAATTAATATACCATAAGTAATTAATGTTTGTTTTAAGCTAACCATTCCTACTGGTAATATAAACTTATCTGACTCCTTACCTCTAAAGATAGAAACGATAGTAAGTATCACATATATAATACTAAAAAACCAAATAGATGCATTAATTTGTTCTATTCCATCTTTTATTAGGGTTATTAGGCTAAACATAGCTATAAATAAGTAAATAATTCTAACGAATGGTCTTGATCTTATAAATTCAACACAACATAAAATAAATAATGCACTAAAAATAACAATAGGTATATAACAAATTGGTTTTTCAATAATTAAGCCAACCTCACTATCTAGCTTGAAAAACAAAGGTAATGATACCAATATTAAAGATAAAATTATACCTATTATTTTTAGTATTTTAGTTATAGTTATTTTCATATTTTCTTCTCTCTCCTTAATAATTTAAATAGTCCTTTAATAATATGCCCATTAGCTATATCAACAAGTCCATATGCTAATTTCATTTGAGCATATCCCCCTGAGCTTTGTATTAAGCTTCTAATACAATTATGAATCATAACATCATTCATAAATTCCTGATTTTTTAGTAATTCATCACGTGTCTTTCCTGGTGGCATCTTCTTAATTTTTTTAGTTTCCTTATTTAATACCGAAAGCATTATTTTAAGACATAATGATGATAAAAATTTATTCTTATATTCCATTATAGGTGTTTCAATAGTAATATACTTACTACTATTTATACTAGGCTTATATCCTACCATAGAATAAAACTCTTCATCCTCTATTATACTATGATTAGTATATATTTCCATTATTTTTTTATTATATGGACTCTCATATTCTTCTTGACCAGTAATTGATATATTTTCCTCATATATTATATCAAATGCTGATTTAGCCACATATATTGGATATATACCATTTTCTAATACAAATTTAGCGGCATTGGTATTATAGTATGACATCTCTGATTCATCAAATTCCAAAGTGACATCCTTTGTTTCATTAGATTTTATAAATACTTTAGTGAAGGCTTTTAATTCTCTTTTAGCCTTAAATACCTTACTATCCATATTTTTACCAGCATAAATTTCTATAACCTCATAGGAATCATATAATCCTTTATTAGTTATTTTCATATTAATAATTATCTTATTATTTCTATGATTAACCGAAATATCTGTATATTCAAACAAAGTATATGATAACCCATATCCAAATGGAAATAAAACATCAGCTTCTTTGTCTAAATAATATCTATATCCAACAAAGATGCTTTCTTTATATTTTTCAACTAGTGAATTTGAAAATTCATTATAATAAGGAACTACCTCAAGACTTCTTGGCCATGTTTCAGATAATCTTCCTGATGGAGATACTAGACCATATAGAAGATTATAGCAAGCTTCTCCAATGGCTTCTCCAGGAAGCCCCATATATAAAATCGACTTAAGCTTATCATAAAAAGGTAATTCAACTACACAGCCTGAAAATAAAACTAATATAACATTTTTAGTGCTCGATAGTTCATCTATTAACTTAATATCACGTTCAGATAATAATAGATTTTTTCTATCAACACCTTCTTTTAGCTCACTAAGCCCCGCAAATATAATTATATCATCATAATTTTCAAGTAATTCTTTAGATATATTATTATAATCTAGATAATCAAAATCAGCCCTACCACTAAAATATTCATATGGATTTGAAAATATTTTAGGATTTACTCTACCAGAGCCAGTTGGGGTAATAACAGGATTTTTAAAAAAATCTCCTAAAATTAAATATTTCTTATTTTTATTTAATGGTAAAATATTATCTTCATTTTTTAATAGTACTGCGCTTTCTAAGGCTGCATTCAAGGCTAATTTATAATTATTAGTAAAAATATCTTCTTCAATACTCTTTTCTACATTATGCTTATTTATTAGATTTAATACATTTCGAACTCTACTATCTAATATATGAATTTCAGTTGGATTATTTTTAAAATAATCAATAATAGCCCTTCTATTTGCTATTATACCTCCTGGCATATCAAGATCAATAGAGGCCTTTATGCCATTTACTCTATTCTTAGTTGCACCCCAATCAGTCATAATTAATCCATCATATTTAAATTCATTTCTTAAAATATCATTAATTAAATAATCATTTTCGCTAAGATGAATACCATTATATTTATTATAGGAAACCATTATTGAATCAGGATCTGAGTTTTCGAGTGCTATTTTAAAATTCTTTAAATATATTTCATTTAAGGCTCTTTTATCAATAACACTATCTGACATGTATCTAAAATTCTCACAGCTATTTAATAGAAAATGCTTAAGACAAGCACTAACATTATTATCCTGTAGTCCCTTTACTACTGATGCAGCCATATTACCTGAAAGTATCGGATCCTCTGAAAAATATTCAAATGATCTACCACATAAAGGATTTCTTTTTATATTCATAGCTGGAGCTAATAATATTTGAACATCATAATAGTTTGCCTCCTTTGCTATAGCTTCAAAAACTAAATATGCAAGGTTTGTATCAAAGCTTGAAGCAAGATTAGAAGGTGATGGAAAAAGGGTTGCAGGATGAGCAATGCCAAGTCCTAGGGCACCATCTCCAGAGCCTTGTTTTTTTCTTACACCAAAGGGACCATCTGTTAAATAAATAGATTTGATACCTAATCTATGAATACTATTAGTCATCCATGAATCATGTCCCTCTAATAATAAAGCTTTCTCTTCAATTGTTAAATTATCGATTAAATATTTTATGTCCATAAAAACAAAATAAAATAGCCTTAAAGGCTATTTTATTAATCCTTTCTACTAAATAATAGCATTAATAATCTTACTGCTTCTAAATAAATATATAAAATACTTACTAAAAGACCAAAAGCACCAATCCACTCAAATTCCTTACTTGAACCAGATTGTACATAATAAGTTACCTCATTGAAATTCAAAGCTAAGGTGATTGCAGCATATATTATTAATACTACCTCAAGTCCAATAGCTAATCCTAAATTATTAGATAATAATGATGATATTCCTGGAACATTAAAAGCTTGACAAATCAAAGTAATTAATGACATAAAAATCACATCAAAGAAAATTATCATCATAACATTTCTAAGCATACTTATATTTCTTAAGGCTCCACATGCAAAAAGCACCAAGCATACTAGGAAAATTCCAGCTGTTACAAGTATCGCAAGAAGAGCAATTCCTGGATAATATATATTGGCAAGTGATGCAATAGTACCAAGTAATACTCCTTCGCATACCGCATATAATACTGCAAAATATTTTGAATATCTAACGCTACTTCTTCCAATTATTACCGAAATAAATCCAATTACCAAGCTCAAGCATAAAAAGGTATAATATGCTGTAAAGTTTTGTATCCTAAACAAACCTACACCTGACATAATACCAGAAAGACCGGCAACACCAAGTAAGAATAAGGTTTTTATAGTTACTCCTTTATAGGTAGCTTGATTTTCAGAAATTTCATCATAGTTTACACCTACTGATGAAAACATTGGGTTTCCATTTCTAACCATAACCTCACATCCTTTTTGTACTATTATTATATCATTATATAACCTAAAAACAATATAATGGCCGGAATTAACATAATTTCACAATTTCTTATAAATCTAGGGCAAATAATCCCACATTTTCCTCTGGGTCATCCTCAGGAAGATTACCAAAGGCCCCCATTGCATCAAATTTTTCATATAAGGTTTGATTTAATTTAGTTCTATTTAATACATCCTTCTTAGATGTAAACATTTTTTCATTACGCTTTTCAACTATATCTAGGGCCACACTTTCACCAAGTCCATCAACGGCGGCAAAAGGAAGTCTTAAATTACCATCGGTTAAAGTTCCTTCAACACTAAATACGGTCGCATCAGATGTAAATATATCAATATTTAAGAATTTGATACCTCTTGCGACACATTCAAGAGCTACACCCAGTGATGTTATTAAATCCTCAGTTTTAGCTGTCTTATCCTTTGTCTGCGATAATTCATGTAGTCTAGCCTTAATTGCAGGACTACCTCCTAAGAAGGCATCAACATCATAAGCCTTTGCTCTTTTTGAAAAATAGGCACTATAAAACATAGCTGGCTTATAAACCTTGAACCACGCTATTCTTAGGGCCATTAAAACATAAGCTACGGCATGAGCCTTAGGGAACATATATTCTATTTGTTCACAAGACCAAATGTACCACTCTGGTACATTTTTTTCAACCAATGCCTCTCTAAATGGGTTCCATCCCTCTGGATCCTTCTTTACTTTACCCTTACGAACAAATTCCATAATTTTAAATGCCTTCAAAGGCTCAAGTCCAAAAAACATAAGGTCAACCATAATGTCATCACGACATCCAATAATTTGTTCAAATGATATAATTCCAAATTGACTTGGATTTTCCTTACCTACTAGCGTTTTAGAGTTTCCAACCCAAACCCCAGTACCATGTGATAATCCTGATATTTTAACAAGTCCCGCAAACGATTGAGGCTTAGTATCAAGAAGCATTTGTCTTACAAAGTTTGTACCAAGCTCTGGTACTGCAAATGAAGCAACCTCACTGTCAATATCATCTGGCTCAACTCCAATTGCTTTAGTACTACCAAATAAAGAGAAAACATTTTTATCATCTACTGGAATTTTTGTAGGATCACTAAATGGAAATTCATCCTGATGTTCATGTACAATATCCATAAAATACTTAATTAAAGTTGGATCGTCATGTCCTAGAATATCTAGCTTTAAAAGGTTATCCTCAAAAGCATGATAATCAAAATGAGTTGTACGCCAAGGACTTGTTTTATCATTGGCAGGATATTGAATAGGTGTAACATCATAAATATCTATTTCCTTAGGAACAACAACAATTCCACCTGGATGTTGACCAGTTGAACGCTTAATATCAATAAGATTTTTACTTAATCTTTCTATTTCAGGGCCTCTAAGCTCTCTACCCTTTTTAGTTTCATACTCTCTTACTATTCCAAATGCGGTGTTTTCAGCAATTGTTCCTACGGTACCACCACGGAAGGAGTTATCATACCCCATTAAATGTCTAACAAATAAATGGGCTTGTGGCTGATATTCACCTGAGAAGTTTAAATCAATATCAGGAACCTTATCTCCATTAAATCCTAGGAAGGTTTCAAATGGAATATCATGACCATCCTTATGTAAAGGATGATTACATATAGGGCACTGCATATCAGGTAAGTCGTATCCATCGTTATATTGACGAAGTAGCTCCTGTAACTCTAACTCCTCCTTAGAATTAACATTCACCTCATCCTCCTTTGAAAATTTAATAGCCATAAATTTACAATGTGGGCATATATAATGCGGAGGCAATGGATTAACCTCAGTAATATTCATCATTGTCGCTACAAAGCTTGAACCAACAGAACCTCTTGACCCTACTAGATATCCATGCTCAAGTGAATCCTTAACCATTAAATGGGCCATAAAATATGTTGAATAATACCCACTTGATATAATGCTTTTAAGCTCTCTATCAACACGAGCCTTAACAAATGGATGAGGATTCTCTCCGTATGTATCTCTTACATTATCAGCTACAATTTTATTCATTGCATCAATCATTGAAGGAAAACGATATTTAGGGTCTGGATGATCCTTAAATTCATCATCTGCAGGTACAAACATTTTTTTATGAAAGCATCTAACTGGCTCTATCATATCCGCAACTATATTAGTATTAGTTACAACTATTTCATAAGCAAGCTCAGGATCTAAGAAATTAAATTCTTGAAGCATTTCCTCAGTAGTTCTTAAATGAGCATTAGGAGATGCATTATATTTATCCTGATATCTTTTAAGCTCATGTACTCCCCCACCAACCTGGTTAGTACCTATTAATATCTCGCGATATTGTTTTTGGTCAGGATTAATATAATAACAATCAGATGTTGCGACTACTATCTTATTTAATTTCTCGGCTGTTTTTATAATTTTTTTAATAGTATTTATAATAATTTCTTTACCATTATGACCATCATTTAAAAAGGCAATTAAATGATTATATGAGCTTATAGGCTGAACCTCAACAATATCAACATAGGAAATTGCATCCTCTAGTTCTTCATCACTTCTATTTAATGCACACTCAAAAACATTTCCAGCAGCTCCACTTGAGGTAACTAATATACCGTCCCTTAGGCTTTCTAAAACACTCTTTAATAATCTTGCATCTCTAGCTAAGTGAACTGTTAAAGCATCACTTACAAGCTTATACATATTTTTATATCCAACCTGATTCTTAACTAAAATATTAATTCTTGAAGGAATAACCTCATTATAAAATTCACTATCAATGACATTATTAATTTCACTATAATTATTAATATTTCTATTTTTTAAATCATTAAGCATATTAATAAAGCATAGGGCAGTAACCTTAGTATCATCTGTAGCTCTATGATGATGTTCCTGCTTAACATGGAAATACTTACAAATTGCCTTTAAATTAAATTGCTTAAGCTCTTTATTATATAATGCTCTTGATAAATTTAGGGTATCTATACCAACAAGAGGCTTATCTAAAAGTCCTAATCTTCTTATATTAGCTCTTACCATTCCAATATCAAATGATGCATTATGAGCTACTAAAATACATCCTTCTGAAAAGTCTAAAAATTCCTTTAACGCTACATCAATTGTAGGAGAATTTTTAACCATATCATCAGTAATAGATGTTAATTCAGTAATACCGGCAGGAATAGGTCTTCTAGGATTAACAAAAGTTTCATAGGCATCAACTATTTTTCCATCCCTTAGCTTATGAGCACCTATTTCAATAATATCATCATAATTTTGACTAAATCCGGTTGTTTCTAAGTCAAATACAACATATGTTGCGCTTTCTAATGGAATATCTGCTGGTGCATAGGTAATACTAAATTTAGAATCATCTAAATAATCTAGCTCAACACCAAAAATAGGCTTCAAATCACCTAGCTTTTTACTATGTGCAACATCTGAAATATTATATACTCCATTCCTATCAGTAAACGCAATAGCCTTATGTCCCCATGCATTTGCACATTCTATATAATCATCAACACTACTTAATCCATCCATATTAGTAAATTTAGTATGTGCATGAAGCTCTACTCTTTTTACCTCAGCACCATCTACTCTTTTCTTTTTAATAGCCTTACTTATAGGTGTAATAGTAGATGCACTTAAGACTACTGCCTTAACATAGTTATTATATTCGGCCTTTCCTGAAACTCTAACAATAATTCCTGGTTCATATTCTTTAGCCTTCTTAACCTCTTCCTCAGTTCTAAGCCACTTTGTTATTAATATCGAATCAGTATAATCAGTTACCTTTAAAGATAATAAATTAGATTTACCCTTTGGCTCACAAACTGATTCAAATATTTCTCCTTCAATAGTTATGAAAAGCTCACCCTTTTCATACTGATATCTATCAATCCCATCCTGATTTACAGGAATATCTATTATTGATGTAACCTCATTAGAATATTTTCTTTTATAATTCTTATCATTTTTTATCTGAAGCTCCGTTAATCTTTGTGCTTCCTTAGCATCATCTAATCTCTTTTTTCTTAAATTTTCATCGATTTCCTTAACTTCCTGTAATCTTTGTTCCTTCAAGGATTTAGCTTTATCACTAACCTCTAAACAAACATTAATATCTAAAGATAAATCATGTAATCCTTCTTCAATATTAGTTGCACAATCATTATACAATTTAGTTATTTCATCAACTAAAATAGTAATAGTATTCCCCTCTATATTATATTCAAAATCCTTAACTGTAGAATAAAAAGGACTAACTGCTAAAAGATTATCTAATACATATAAAAAGTATTCCTTGATTTCATCATTAGACAATTCCATTCCCTCGTAAATAAGATTTATTTCATAAGTAAAGCCTATATTATTAAATAATTTTTTATTTGATGCCATAAAGTTTTCAAAAGCCTTATAATTTAAGGCTTTTTTAATAACTATATCCACATAAAAACATCTTTTTTCTTTATCTACAGAGACACTATCAATTTTAATTTCATTATTATTAAAATCAAATACATTCTCATTTTTTATAAACTCAAGATAATCCACCTTAACTACTCCTTCTTTACTCTAATTATGTGTGACAATGCTATTTTATTAAAAATAAAGGAAATAACTGCACCTATATAAAATAACCATGTCATTCCTACATTTACCCCTATAAAATACAGTATAAAAGTCCAGGTTAGGGCATAAACTGCCATTTTGGCCCTGAATTTTGTTGGGATAGTTGGATTAAACCATCCTCCAGTAAATAACAATATTATAAAGATAAACGCAAATTCTATAATAATAGTTCCTATCGTTTCTAAGCATAAAATAGGAATATACATATTTAATACATCCTTATATCCATAATTTAATATATCTAAAAAATGATAAATCATATCAAAATCCTTATTTTGAATAGATGAAATGTCAAAGCTTGAATCACTTAGACGAGAATATTCAATAGTAGATACCTTTACTCCTGAATAATAAACATGAAAATAGCTTTCCTTAAAAACATATACTAATGTATTACTTACTTCATCAGTATTAAAAGAAACACTTACATTAACACCGTTAAACACTACTACATCTGTAGTATTTAATCTATTATTTTCAACCTTAATTGTTGATGGAGAGGAATTACTAATATTTTGAAATAAAGATACCTGATCTCTATATGTAAGGTTTGGAGTATTAGTTATACTGATAACAGAAGGTACTGAACAAATCAAAACAAAAAAAATAAAATATAATATTGAATGAATTATATGCTCATTTATATATTTACCTATTAACTTTGGTCTAAATAAACTATCAATAAATTTCATTTACAATCTTCCTTCTAAAATTATAATTCTTATTAGTAATTATACCACATTTATATTTTAAATAAACATAATTAATGATAAAATTAATTTGGTGATATTATGAACCTAATGAATAAAGAAAAACGTTATAATACCCTAACTGAATACTATAAATATAAGTTTAATAATAAAGTTTGTAAAATAAGCTTAAATGCTAATTTCACTTGTCCAAATAAGGATGGTAAATTTGGCTATGGTGGATGTAGCTTTTGTTCAAAGCTTGGTAGTGGAGACTTTGCTGGAGACAAAAACAAACCACTTAAGGAGCAATTTGAAGATATAGTAAAAACAATGGAGAAAAAATGGCCTAACGCCTTATATATCCCATATTTACAAGCAAATTCTAATACTTATGCTAGCCTAGATGTGCTAAAAAAAATTTATGAAGAGGTTATAACATATAGCGATAAAATAGTAATGCTTTCTATTGCTACACGTCCTGATTGTCTTGAGGATGAAAAAATAGAATATTTGGCTTTGCTTAATAAAAAAATCCCAGTTCAAATTGAACTAGGACTTCAATCAATTTGGGAAGAAACAACAAAATTAACTAATCGTTGTCATTCCTTAGAATG
This sequence comes from Anaeroplasmataceae bacterium, assembly GCA_051874255.1. GTDB lineage: Bacteria > Bacillota_I > Bacilli_A > Acholeplasmatales > Anaeroplasmataceae > UBA3206. Next base: position 4,055 of record JBJEFR010000004.1, on the reverse strand, counting down.
TCTAACTAATTGCGTTAAAAAGCTAAGAGCTAATAATATTGAGGTTGTACTTCATATTATAAATGGTCTTCCCTATGAAAACAAAGAAATGATGTTAAAAACTATCGAATACGTAAATACTCTTGACATTCAAGGTATCAAAATCCATAGCCTAGTTATCCTAAAGGATACTAAAATGGGTAATGATTATCTTAAAAATCCTTGGCCTATTTTAACTCTTGATGAGTACACTGACATTGTTGTTAGCCAAATAAGACATTTAAATCCAAACATAATAATCCATCGTCTTGCTGCTGATGGAGCTAAAGAGGATTTAATTGCCCCTACTTGGACAATCAAAAAGATGGTTGTAATGAATGAAATAGACAAAAAAATGCGTGCTTTAGATGCCTATCAGGGTGATTCTATAAAGGCCACTCACTAAAGAATATTGAATATTTTTCATTAAATTTATTTCTAAATATTTCTTCACATATACTAGGACATATAATAGAAAGCATTATTAAATATTCTATAGCTTCCGTTTTAGTTATTATTCCTTCCTTCATATATTCATTATAGAAGGTAATTAGACATGAGGAATATTCCTTAAAATTATAGCTTTCTATAAGCATAGTAGCTGTTTTTTTAAATTCTATAAAATTTTTATTTTCAAATACACCTATTTCAAAATCCTGGGAATAGGTGTATTTTATATTTTCAATAAAATTCTCATATTTTTTTAGTGATACTATAGTATCACCTAAATCATCATGATAATGATTTTCTGTAAATAAATATAATCGATATACATCACTACTTGTTCTATTTATTATTTCCTCAACAAAGGAAATACCAAGCCTTTGATGCTCTTCAATAAATCTATTATCTAATTCTAAATTGTCTAATAAAATTATATCACTATAAGATTTATAATTTTTATTATATTTTTTTAAAAGTGAATTAAATAATACATTATAAAACACATCAATATATGCTGTTTTGCTATCAAATATACCTAGCATATCATTAAATTCGTCATATATAGAATCATTAGTGAAAAAATCACTATTCCCAATATCCTTATCATAAACCCTTGCATAAATATTTGAAAGTCCTCTTATAAAATCCTCATTAAATACCATCCTTAAGGGATTAAGATCAGAATCTATACTATTTTCATTAGTAATAACTATTTTATATCTATTATTATAATAAATTGGGTAGTGAGTATTATCAAGTAAAAATATCTCATCCTTATAGTTCTTAACAATAGGTACAAGTACCCCTAGTTCATCATAGCTAGTTATAATTAGCTCATCTATAGATGGAATCAAATAATCAGTAGCCATCCCCTCAGATACAAAGGTATTAACTATTTGTTCATTAGCCAATTCTTTAGTTAATCCATCCAAAAAATCACTATTTTTTATAATACCATCACTTATAACCTCTACTGCCTCTATTCCAAGAGATGATGCAAACATTCCATCTAAAATATTATCTGATGGTATACCAATATGAATTGCTTCATCAAATTTATATGACACAAAAACATATATAGCATTACCTGTTAAGGGATTATTAAGGCTTAATCCTGTATAGCAATCATAATCACTATAGCCTGAGGAAATATAATCATTAATAGTTTCTCTTTCATCCTCAGTAACATATGGTGCAACATCAATTAAGGATGGGTTTAAGGCTATAAAGGAAATACCTGCAATAAGCTCAGGGTTGTCTAGAGAAACCTCTATCCCCATTTCATGCTCATATGAATAAAAATTCATATTAAGACCTTTTCTACATTCTAATATTTTATATATTTTTTCCTTTAATTCTTCACCAATATTCAATTCTTTAATATTTTCAAAAAAACCATCTATTTTCTTTAAATTCAACGCTAAGGCTCTACATTTCTTCACATGTAGTTTATCGTTATTTGTAATATCATAGCATTCATTATTTACCATTTTTACTCGGTATTTAGGAACTATTATGTGATTAGAAAAATCAACAAAGCATTCTTTGTTCACTTCAGTGATATATCCATCATTATATAATTTTTCAAAAAAAATTTGAGTAAAAATAATAAAATTTTTATCGCTTAGCTCAATTTCCTTTTCATAATCAAATCCAACAGCCATATCACATAATTCAGTGTGATAATACGCATTTAGATTATCTAAGCTATCACCTTTTAAACGAGCATAATTCAGGCTATCCTCATTCAAACTATTATATCCTACTGGAAACATAACATTTTGTCCTTGCATTCTATAATATTTTGATAAAGCATCAGATACTAGTAAAGGGTAAATATTTTTATTATTATAACCCTGACATTTAGTTTTTGTCATTGGTGTAAAAAGATATTTTTTATGCTTATATCTATCTTTTTCAATTTTAAAGACTCTATTTAATGACCAATCCTCATAAATGCGACTCACCTGAATTCACCCCCTTTATATTAAAAAATCAATAGCTTACTGCTATTGATTCTTTTCAATGTAATCTACTAAATCTTGTACAGTCTTGATATTTTGAGCTGCCTCATCATCAATTGAGATACCAAACTCATCTTCAAGGCTCATAATTACCTCTACAGCATCAATACTGTCTGCACCTAAATCTTCTTTCAAAGTAGCTTCAGGAACTACCTTATCAGCTTCTACCTTAAGCTCATTAACAATTATTTCTTTTACTTTTTCAAAAATCATTTTCAAATCCCTTTTCCTTCTCTAATCTACCTAAATTATACAGAATATTGAAATATAAGTCAATTTATAATGTGATTTTTTTATATTTTTGTTGATTGTTAAATATTAATAATGTTAAAAATCAGAAATAATTTACTATATTTCTATCATTTTTAAATACTTTTATATACAAAGCTAGAAAAAATGGTGAAAAAATTAATGGAGTTACCCATATAATATTTAATTTATTTCCTCTTGAAGAATATATCATATGGGAAACAATACCATTATAATTTGCTTCTTCATCTACTAATAATCTCCAGAATGTATAAAATGAAATAGGATAAGTACCAAGCCATAAAATTAATAGTATGTCTAATATAATACTACCTAATGAAATTTTTTCATATTTCATTATATACCCAAAAACGATTAACCCAATAATACAAATAATTAAAGTATATGATATTATTAATACAATACTATGAGCTTTTTTATTTTTCATATATTATTATCCTTTTCATAATATTTATGGCCTATATTTTATACATCTAAAAAGCATTAATATAGCTACCATAGCCATAAAAATACCTACTACTAAAGGAAAAAATGAGTGAAAAGTATTTATTATAAAATAATCTTTTGAAATGAAATATATTCTAAAAATAAACTCTTCTATTATAACTAAATCAGATAAAGCTGATGCAAATGTCATTTCATTTAGACCAACAACCATTAAATCTGTTTTTTCATATGCTTTTTTTAAATTTAAAACAGATAAGAAAAACATTAATACCATAAAGCCTATTAATAAATAACCAACCAACCCGGAATATTCTTTGTTATTTGAAGCATCTATTCCATTTATTTTTAAAACAACAAACGCAATAAAAATTAATGAATAAACCAGTAAAGCTAGAGCCATAAAAAGATATGCTTTCTTTTTGTTAGCTCTACTTTTAGTTATATTCTTTACAAAAAGTAATTTGACTATAAATATTAAAAATGTTGATATAGCTGCAATCAGTAATACCAATGATAATGTTAAATAAGATAAAACACCTTTATATAGAAAGCTTATAAAACTAATAATTGAAGATATAGTAGTAATTTTCTTTAATTTATTTTTCATAATATATACACCCTTATATTATTATCTAGCTAATAACTCAAGTGCCTCTTTCATAGAAATACAATTTGCAAATCTATTAGGCCACATCATTTCATTGTAATACCTATAAGTAGTTTCTCCATCCATATATTCGCTATTAAATGTTGAATTAGTTCCTTTTGGAATAATCACCTTATAGCCTCTTTCAAATGCTGACTTAACGGTTGCTTGAACCTCTCATGACTTAAGTCATAAGATTCTCACTT
>JBJEFR010000003.1:0-14890 GCA_051874255.1 Anaeroplasmataceae bacterium | reverse complement strand
CTCCAAACTGTTCTTCACCCATCTTATTATTTAATATGGGATATAAAACAAATTGCATTATACCATTAAATACAACAAGGCCTATAATCGAATATAACATATTTAAAAACGGCTTTAGCTTTTCCTTATCCATTATTACACCTCAATTGTCATTCGGTAATTTTTAATTTCATCATAAATTATATAAATAGTCATTATCATAAATATAATAGAAATAACCTTTATAATTTTTATAAAATAAAACAGCTGAAATACTCCAATAAAAAACGTTATACCATATACTATTTTACTCTTAATTTTAATTTTTTCAAATTCCTCTAGATATATAATAATAGGAATAAATAAAATCAATAAAACATAAGCATATGAAATACTTGGGAATAAGGCATATAACATCATTGATAATAAATATACCTTTAATTTATCCTTCATAATAAGAGGAATAAAAATGACAGCTATAGCCAATATTAAAGTTATTATAAGAGATATTATTGTTATTGCATTATAATAAACCTTAGTATTAAAAATCATACTAATAAGCTTAAATGGTATATAAACAATACTATGTACACTAATGTTTCTTAAATCACCATATCTATCACTTTCATCTGCAAAATATAAGGCATTATCAATAAGCTTAGGTACTGAATCAAAGCCAAAAATCAAAAATGGTACCATTACTAAAATAATAGTATACATTCCACATCTTAATATTTCTAAAATACCTTTTTTTAAACCATTTTTATAGAAAAATATACCACATAATAACATAGGATATATTTTAATAGATATTGCAAAGGCAAGTGAAATAAGTGCTAGCTCCTTATATAATTTAGAATCCTTATTATAAAAATAATAAAACATTGTTAAAAACATAAAGCATAATATTACCGTATTTCCTCTTATAAAGGTATAATACATTGGACCTGATAAAACTACTCCTGCTAGTAAGTAAAATAAGCTCTTCCCTTTTAGCTTAGAAGCCTTTGCAAGAAAAAACAAGGAAATAGAAAGTGTAATGATAAAAAACAATAAATAGCTTAGTAAAAACATAGGCTCCTTAAATAAATATTTTAAATCAATACTTCCTTCTACAATTCCTTTCATCTCACCTTTACATATTAAATAAAATGGATATAATAAAATGAATATATTTGGTGGATAAATACATGCATTTGACGCATATCTATCATAAGGATTTTCTAATGAAAGAGAAGCAATTGTTTCTCCAAAATCGGCAAAAATAGATATAAATAAACGATATTGATATCCCATTTTATAGCATATAATATATGAAATGAAAATAATAAAAGTTGATAATAAAGATAAAATAAAGAAAGTCTTTAATACTCCTTCTTTCGATTTCAAATCAAACATTTTTCTCATTTTCATTTCACTCCCTTTTTAGTATAAATAAATGTCAAAATTAATACTTTTTAAAACAATAATTTCTACTATATAATCTATAACCTCTATTAATACAACTACAATTAATGCGATTATTGTTGGAAATACTAGGTGATACCATAATGCTGGATGATACAATAATGGTAAATATATTGGATTAGGTATCAACAATAATGACACTATAATAAATATTATATTACTTTTTTTTGTATCCTCACTACCTATATAATATATTACAAATGGAATAAGTAAATATAATAAATTATATTCAACTTGAGTTCCACTTAAATTTAATATGAATAATACAAGGGCGATACTACTCTTAAAGATATCTCTTATCACCAAAAAAGATATTAATAAAATAACCATCAAAAATAAGCTTCCCATTTGGGTATTATTAAAGCCATATCTATTTAAAAACAAGGCTATTGATGTAGTATAATATCCAACGCTTTCCTTCTTCAAAGATGAAAACGATAATATATTATTTATTAATGTTTTTACCCCTTTTATACCATCATAAAATACAAAAGGGAAAAACACCATAAAGAAAGTAATTAAACCTAATATTATAAAATCCTTATATTTTTTTTCTTTAATTAATAATAAAGAAAAAATTATAGGATATAATTTAATGGCTGTTGCAATAGCTAAAAAAATATATGATAAAAATCTAATCACCTTTTTATCATGATTCCTATATAATATAAATCCTAAGGTAAAGCTTATTGATAATATTATTGAATTACCTCGTTCAATAGCCCAAATAAATGGCATAGATGTAATAATTAATAATAGTAAGCTTATATTCTTCTTTTTATCCTTTGAACTAAAAAGGATAATAAAAAACAATATCATAAAATTAATTATATTATATAAAACAAATACCATAATAGCTCTAGTATCATTAGCAAGTAAAAAGCGGTCCTCAAAGCCAACACTTACTAAATCAGAAGGCATTAATTTAGAATATAGATAATAAATAATGTTAATTAATGGTGGGTATATAACATTTCTATCTACATATACCCCCTTATTATGAGCATCTCTAACAGAATTAAAAAAATCCATAAACTTATCATTTAATCTGTCAAAGAAAAAATAATACTTAAAACGTGTAGTAAAAATTAACAGTAAAACTATTAAATACAGCATTATACTTAAATATAAATAATACTTTTTTAATTTATTCAGATGTCATTTTCCTCTCTTTTTTTCTTTTTAAAACATCTACTGCTATAAATATTAATAATATAAGTAATATTATTGTATTAATTTTTATAAATTTCAAGAAATAAATTATTGACCATAAACTAATAATAAACAATATTGTATATTTATTTTTACCATTATCATCAATATTATCATAATCAGATATAAATATTATAAAAGGTAGTAAAAACAATAACAATGAATATGCATATGAAGTATTTTGTAGTATAAAGTAAGCCATAACTGCTATAAAATAGCATTTATATCTTTCTTTAACCTTAAAGCTTAAAAAAATACATAATACAAATACAGGTATAGTTATTAGGTATGTTAGACCCTTCGCAACTGATACAGATAAAGTACCACCAAATAGCTTACATATAGGAGATAATACGCTATAGATAATAGATAAGATACTAACATTTGTTAAATTAGTTAATCTTTTAGTCTTATCAGTAAAAAAGAAGGCATTATCTATCAATAATTTAACATTATCAAATCCGCCATTTGTAAACATAAATGGAACAAATACCAATATTAAGGTCATACAACCACATATTAACAAATCAATGATTCCTTGTTTTAAGCCTCTTCTATTAATTAGTATTATAGAAAAGAAAACTGGATAAATTTTAATAGTGATTGATAAAGCTAAAAAGAATAAAGCTAATACATTACTTCCTTTGAAGCTACACTTTTCATAAAAATAATAAAAGCATAGTAATGATAATAATACAATAAAAATAGTATTACCTCTTATAAATGCATAAAGCATTGATCCGGATAAAAGAATTGTTGTTAGGAAATAAAATGCATTCTTCCCTTTTAATCCACTTATCTTATATGCTAATAATAAAATTAAAGACATAAATAACAAAAAATATATTACATAGCTTAAAACAAATAATGGTCTTTGAATAAACCAATCTAGACTATATAAAGTATTAACACTATAATTATTATTAAATGTCATAATATCCTTCTTACATATTAAAGCAAACGGATACAAAATCATATAAGCAATAGGAGGATATATACAAGCCATATTTAAATCCTCTTTTAGTATTGTATGTGCTTCATATGGATTTTTCATTAATGAAAAGCATAAGGTTTCTGCATAATCAGAAAAAATATGAGTATTATAATTAGCATATTCAAATTTAGCTATAATCATTATTATATATCCTATCAAAACTAACAAAAAACTTGCGATTGATATATAAAACAACATTTTTAAAAGATTATCCTTCATTGATAATCTACTTAATAAATTTTTCATAAACTCTTACCTCTACTCGATTATATCATATTAAATAAAAAAGGACTATATTAGTTTATATAATCCTTTATATTTTTATTCCATTCTTTACTTAAAACTTTTTCAAGTGTTCTATATAAACAGGTAATTGAAAGTATTGTAGATAGTACTAAGAGTATTTCAAAAGGAATATCAGATATAAAATACAAATATATATCTATATCTAAAAATAACGCATTAGCTATTAAAAACATATAGCAATATAAAAGAGATCCTATGACAGCTAATAACACTATATAGAATAATTTCTTTTTTCTTACTAAATAAATAAGTGTTGAATAAATCATATATCCTAGTAGCATAGGAATTACCACTATAGGATTTAAGCTTCCCATTACTAAATTATCTAATATTACATGAACAAATATAATCATATAAGTATATCTTAATCCGAAAACTGAGGTATATAAAGCTATCAGTAAAAATGTAAATTGAATATTGGGAATAAAGCTTAATACTTCCTCTTGAACAAATAATAAAACTGTCATAAATGATAATATACACATATGCCTTACTGTCATATTAGTTTTTTTATGAGTTAGAATTAAAGATAAAATGATTAAAATAAATATTAATCCTATTATTACATAAAATACTATTTTTAAGGTATTACTAGAATTGGTTTTAATATTGTTATCCATATAATTTAATATTGAGGTATTATGATTATTATCTCTTTCATTAAGAACAAGCATCATATTATCCACTATTTCTATTGAATCAATACCTACAGTAGCATCAGATATAACATAATCATCAATATTAATTGAATCACTATAGCTTCTATCAGCTTTAAGCTTTCCTATTTCAAGCCATATCCAACCTGATGTATCTCCCTTAGTAGATATATTAAAGCTAGCATCACTTATTCCTAGAATATAATGACCATATACAGAAGAATTAACATCTAGGGTATAATTATCATTTAATAAATCAAATAAAGTATCACCACTGTTATAGCTTATTCTTTTCTTTGAAACCATATTATTGTCTATATCATTAACTATTACTGTAATAGTACCCTCGTTATTAGCAATTTTTTTATTATTATATCCAATGTATATTAATGTTACTAATATTCCTATTACTATTAAAATTGGAAATACTATTTTAAAAATTTTTTTAAGCAAATAAAATTACTCTCTTTCCTGTATCACGCATAACCTTATAAGTCATTAATGAAGCATATATTTGATTAGATGAATAATCACCAGAACCTAATTTTTCAGTTGTGAATTGCTTTGTTGATTTATCATAATAATTATCTAATAAATACGCTATTAAATCTACATTATTAGTATTTTTTAAGGTTCTTACATCGATATTCATTGCTGCATAAGGTAATATGTATAATGCAGCAGATACATCAGGTGAATAAGCACTATCTAAAGCCTCAAATGTAAATGGATTTAGCTCTGTTTCATTTAATTCTGTATATAAAGCTAGTCCTGTTAATTGCCATGCAAGTCCGTCTGTTCCCCAAGCTGTAGAGGCTCTATATGTTGTATTTTTTACTGAATCAGAAATATACTCAGATAATCCTAATTGATCTGCTATAGATAAAGTAAATGGTAATACATATTCACTATTATATGTATTAACTCCTTCTAGGTATGCTTTATAATAATCCTTAAAGCTTGTTAAATCATTATTAAGTAATCTTGATGCATAATAATACTTAGCGTAATTAGCAGCACTACTAAAACTACTTACATCTTGATTTAAAACACTATTTTTATAGTTACTAGAATAATCTATTGTATATAAATCCTGACTATATAATAGATTATTGTTATTATCCTTAGCATTTAACATCATATAAACTGCCATATTTTGCCAATATGTTGAGTCAGTATAGCTATTAGATGATGCTAGTGTTGTTTTTAAAGTGGTTTTAGAATAATGATATATTATTTTATCAAGAAGTATATCATATTCATCTAACTCTGTATTCCAGCATTCAACCTTAAATTCAAATAAATCTCCTTTATCCACAGTAATTTCATCTATTCCTACATTAGATAAAACACCATTTTCATATATTGCAACATAATAATTATTATCTACTATACTATTATTTATTGAAGTAATATAGTGACCATAATTTGTATTTGTGGCTTCTACTTCAAAATTTGCGTCTAAAGCCTCAAATAAACCTTCATATTGTTTAACATATAGATTTTTTTCACCTAAAAGCTCATCATCAATATCATAGACCTTGATAGAATATGAACCACCCTTTAAGATATTTAGTTCATTTTTTACGCTTTCAAGCTCATCTTGAAGTGAATCATTTTCAATCTCTAATTCACTAATTTTAGTATCCTTGTCTTCATTATCTTTTTCAAGAGCACTAATTTTGTCTTCTAATTCTTTAATTTTATTATCTGCCGAACATCCCGCAGCAGAAACTAAAAGAAAAGCAAATAGAAAACATAAAAATAAATTTTTTATTTTTCTCATCTTCATATTCTCCTTCTTTCTTTTGTTAAATAGATAGGTCTCCTGACTTAGCTTCAAATATATACAGTCTTCTCAGTTTCCCAATGACATAGTTGTATACAATCCACATTACAGTTGCGGGTACAGCTAATGATTTACACATTATTCCCTTACATCTTATTTAACTAAGGAAATTATAGCATACAATAAAAAAAAGATTAAGGAAAACCTTAATCTTTTTATATAAACCATAATTTTTATAATCAACTATATTTACTTTTAGCTAGCCATTGCGACAGTAATTGTTTGAATATATGCTTTTCCAGCTACACCTGAAATTGTAACTTCACCATCAACTGTTGCAGTATATACTAAATTACTATTAGCATCTAATGCAACAACTTCTCCATTAACAGTTACATCACCACTGCTATATTTCATTCCAACTGTAAGAGTTGCTCCTGCAGCTAAGTAAATTTTAACTGCATTATTTTCCTTTAGAATGATATGTTGACTTCCATCATGACTTAAGCAGTTCACGAATGTGATTTCATCTGTTGATTGAACAGTTTCACCTGCTGCTGGTATAGTTTCAAGTTTTGAGAAGTCATAGCTTAATGATTTAACTGGAGTTACTACAGTAATTGTTTGAATATATGCTTTTCCAGCTACACCTGAAATTGTAACTTCACCTTCTGCTGTTGCAGTATATACTAAATTACTATTAGCATCTAACGCAACAACTTCTCCATTAACAGTCACATCACCACTGCTATATTTCATTCCAACTGTAAGAATTGCTCCTTCAGCTAAGTAAATTTTAACTGCATTATTTTCCTTTAGGATGATATGTTGACTTCCATCATGACTTAAGCAGTTTACGAATGTGATTTCATCTGTTGATTGAACAGTTTCACCTGCTGCTGGTATAGTTTCAAGTTTTGAGAAGTCATAGCTTAATGATTTAACTGGAGTTACTACAGTAATTGTTTGAATATATGCTTTTCCAGCTACACCTGAAATTGTAACTTCACCTTCTGCTGTTGCAGTATATACTAAATTACTATTAGCATCTAACGCAACAACTTCTCCATTAACAGTCACATCACCACTGCTATATTTCATTGCTACTGTAAGAATTGCACCCTTTGCTAAATTAATCTTTACTGCATTATTTTCTTTTAGAATGATATGTTGACTTCCATCATGGCTATAGCAATTTACGAATGTAATTTCATTTGTTGATGGAACCACTTCACCTGAGGCTGGTATAGTTTCAAGCTTTGAGAAATCGTATGTTAAGCTCTTAACAGGACCAGTAGACAATTCTGCCACATATTTTACAGTAAATTGCTTTTCAACACCAGAATAAGTAACAGTTACTGTATATTCTCCTGCTACTGTATTATCAATTGCAGTAGCTGCATCTGTTGTAAAGTCAGTAACATTCTTATATGTATTATCACTATAGTTTGCTTTAACCTTTAATTCAGATAAATCAACTTCTTCACCCACTAAAATATCTGATGTTGGGTATCCAGAAACTGTTAAAGACTCTACAGTTGCTGTGCTTGGAGCGTCTTGATCAGCTAGAACAGCTATTTGCTTAATATAAGTGTCCCCTGTTACAACAATTTCAACATCTGTTGCCTCTGCAAAGAATTGTTTTAATGTATCAGTAGATGAATAGAATCCATTAATTGATGCACCAGCAGCATAACTTGCATTAAAGAATGCTACTTTTACTGTAGAATTTGCATCTACGTGTAACTTAATCTTAGATCCTGGTTTGAAATTATAGCATCCTCCATTTTCATTCCATGCAGCACTACCACTAGTACAATCAATTGTTAAACCATCCTTTTCAAGAGTGTTACCTGTTGTAACTTTATCCTCTGCGGTAGTACCAAGATTTATATTTGTACCTGTAGCTTCAGGTGTTTTTGTAAAGTTATAATAAACGTTCTTATCAACAACTACACCTGTGAAAGCAGGATCCCATGCTGTATTCCATTGTACTCCCTTATTATCGGTACCAAAAATTGTAGCTATAGTAGTATAATTTGCAGCTTGTTCTGCAGTTAATGTTGTATCAACCTCTGTTAAATCATCTGTTACAACAAAATCAGTACCATCAGCATACTTGTTATTATAAATCTTTATATTTAAAGATGAAACATTATTATCTTTGATTAATCCAGTCGCAATAGTTGTACTTTCAGCAGCTAAATATTTATCACTGAATGTTGAATTTAAGAATGCAACTGTTGAATCTGTTGCCCATGGACGAGCAAGTGCTACCTTACCAATGAAATCATCAGATGTTGTAAAGTTACAATTATTGAATATTGCTCCATAATTAATAGTTGTACCTGATTGATTTACTCCCTTATATGCTGTAACATATGCTGCTGTCTTATCTTCAGTAGTAATACTAGCCTTTCCTTTTACAGCCTCAATATTACATTCTTCAAAATATGTAGTACTATTTGTACCAAAGATAAAGTCTACGCATCCACAAATATATGTGTTCTTGAAGTATTGACGTCCTGTAAATGTTTCAAGAGTATCTTGCCATCCAAGAAGCTTACCATCTTCCATAATGAACATATCTGATTGAACTAATAATGCAAGTCCACGTTCACCATTTCCAACATATGCTCCACCTAAATCAGCATATGCACCAATATTATTATAATAATTTGACACTGTAATACCCTTAATTGTTACATTTGATGCACTACGACGTACGGCAACAGTAGCTGTTGAATCTGTAACTTGGCTATATCCACCTTCGTCCTCAATACCATAAACTGAATCCCATTCAATCTTAGTCTTTTCAGCACCCATAATACCAATTAGCTTTGTACCAGGTAAAGTGATTTCTAGTTTTTCATTATAAGTACCAGCAGCTAAGTAAATATTCTTTATAGCTGAATCTAGGTCACTTTGCATTCCAAGGTAGTCTAATGCTTGTTGAATTGTCTTAAATGTATTACATTCCTTACTGATAGAACCTACTGTTGTTTTAGCTCCAATTGTTCCAGTATAAGCTGTATCAACATAAATATTAGCATAAGTTACTTCATCTACTACTTCTGTACAAACAGCTGTATCAACAACATTAATTATAAATGATTCAGACTTATCTACACCATTTAAAGTTAAAGTAATTGTTACTTCCTTTTCTCCTGCGGTTGTCATATCAACATCTGATATTTGAACAGCATCTACAGCTATTTTTTCACTATATGCTCCTTCAGCTGCAAGAGCATAAATAGTTAAACCATCTAAATCTAGTGTATCATTTAATCCATATACTTGTTGTAAAGTATGGTTAATATATGTTCCATTATATCCATTATTTGCACCTGGAATTGTAACATTCTTTCCAAGATCAATTGAGTCAAGATCATAAACAGTAATTGAATATGTCTTAGCCTCAAATTCCTTATATTTAATAGAAACTGTATATGTTCCTGCAGCTGCAAAAGCATTTGCAGTATCTACCACTTGGCTATTTGAATCTAATACTTGAACAGTGTAATCCTCGCTAGTTAATGGATTAGTAGCACCTGATTGCTTTACAGACACAACGCTTAATCCATTTGTATTAAACTTAGTACCTGCAAAGAATTGCTCAGTACCCTTCATATCAATATTAATTCCAACTTCCTCAGATACTTGAGTTATTGAATCTAATTCAACTCCGTATACATCGATAGTTCCTGAATCTCTACGTAACACTTGATATTCCTTACCATCTTCAACCTCAAAAGATAATTGAGTGACAGGGCTATTGTAAGTAACCTTTCCTGGTATTGCTAAATCAACACTTGTATCATCTGTAAGATTTTTTACAGTTACATAAACTAATTCTCCAGCTGAATCAGAACCATTTTGAGCATATACCTTACAAACACCACTTCCGTTAGCTGTAAATTTAATTCCAGCTGATTTTGTAATCTTTACAGAATCAGTAAAGCTATATGCTGTTTGACCATCATTCATCTCATATAAATCGCAGTTTGCTAAATCTGCATTTGAAGAATAGTCTGTCTTTGCCCATGGTTTACTTCTTCCACCACGACCTGCAACTCCAGCCTCAACGATAAATCCTTTTGAAGAGATATTTGTAGCTACATCGCCAGCAGGTATACTTAAAGATGCAATATCAAGGAAGAATTGCACTGCCTCATATCCATCCTCAACACTAACGCTTTCAGTAAATTTTGCTGTTAATGTTAAATTCTCTGTAACAGTAGAATTAAAATCAAATTTAGTATCACCATTATACCATCCATCAAATGTATATGATGTAGTTTTATGATTTACAGTTACTGAACCCTTGCTTGGATCAGCTGGTTTTGTAGCCTTTCCTCCAACTGTATCAACTGTGTTAGTTTCTTCTCCATTTACAAATGTAACCTTATAAACTGCTGCAGGAACCTCCCATTTAGCATACAATGTTATATTTGCATTAACTGCTGATGTAAAATCATAAGCCTGTGTACATTCAGCATCCTTATACCAACCCTTAAATTCATATCCAGTTTTTGTTGGATCTGTTGGCTTTGAAACAGTAGAACCTGAATTAACAACCTTAGAATTAATTGCAGTTCCTCCATTTACATTAAATGTGACAGTGTACTCGGTAGTTTCACCAGTACCTCCTCCTCCTGTAGGCTCTTCCTCTTTACATCCTGTTAAGGCAACAGCTGCCGCAACAGATAATGAAATACCTACAATTTGTTTGAATTTTTTTCTTACGTTCATTTCTTCTTTTCTCCTTTTCAGACATAGAAATTCTATGCACCATAATTTTATTATATCTTTAATTTTTAATTATGCAAGCGTTTTCTATAAATAAATGCCAGTTTTTTAAATTAATATAATAAAAAAATACGGCAATTTTGCCGTATTTCAGACTGTTGACAAAGTACTACTTTTTGTAGAAATACAGAAGGTAGTATTTTTATTTTTAGTTTAAATAGTGCAAAACGAAATAAAAAAAGCAATAAAAGCATATATCCTATGCCATCATTGCTTTCCATCTTGCCATCTTTTTAAAATTCATGCAAGCAAAAAGAAGCAACAGCCCTTGTGTTACTCTTTTTAATCCTTTATATCTGGTAAATCTTAAACCAAAGTTCTCTTTACCATCACCAAAACATCTTTCTATTGTTTCTTTTCGTTGAGCGTATATTTGTTTTGAACCAATCCTATATCTAGTTTCTTCAGCCTCAATAAGATAATTGTTCCACACATGTTCAGTAATGATTTTAACATGATTTTTACTATTAGTACATTTAGTTAGGAATGGACATTTTGTACATTTATTACCATCAGATTTAAATTCTCTATATCCATCTTTATTAGTAGTTTTATATTTTAATACTTGATTATTAGGACAAATATAACCATTTAGATATTCATCATATATGTAATCATATTTTTTAAAGAATCCTTCTTTTGTCATAGGACGTTTATAAGGTGTTAGGATTTCTTTACCACTATCAATCACATTTTTAGCAACAGCTGGTGAAGTATAACCATTATCTAAACATACAAGTTTTGTCTCATCAAATAGGAAATTATTTTTATAATTTTTAAATAAACCATCAAAAGAAATTGAATCATGTATATTTCCACTTGTTACATATGTTTCTAGAATAAATCCATTTTTATCACATAGTGCAGAAGCTGAATATGCAAATTGTTTTTCATGTTCACCCTTATGATAGAATCCAGAATCAGGATCAACTGTGCTTTCTTTTATATGTTTATACTTATATTTCTTATCTTTTTCTGTTATTTCTCCAGTTTCTGAATCAAATTTAACTTCAAATACTGTATTTCCATTTTCATCTTCAACTGTATCTACAAGTTCGTCTTCCGCAGATTCTTTAATTAGCTTATCATCACAGGGAGCAGTATTATTACCATTTGGTATATCATTATCATCATCTTTAAAATTTATTTCTTTTTTATTATGATTAACTCTATCACTATTAATATCCTTCTTTAAATCTTCATAATAAATATTCTCAGTTATTTGAACAACTTTATCAATATGTTTCTTTTTGTTAGCATTGGCTTTTACATGTGTTGAATCACCAAACACATTTTCTGGATCAATAAATCCTGCAGCATATGCTTCAGAAATAATATGAGTGAATATTTTTTTGAATAAATTAGTTTCTAAAAACTTTCTTCTTAAATTTTGAGAATATGTTGAGTGATCAGGAACTTTTTCATCAAAGTTTATTCTTAAAAACCATCTGTAGGCAACATCTGTTTTACATCTTTCACATGTTTTTCTTAAACTATGTATACCATCAATATAATTTATGAATACCATCTTAAATAAAACTATAGGGTCAATTGATGGTTTTCCTGTTGTAGAATATAAATCTTCAACTAACGGATAAATAAAATTCCAGTCAATAGCTTTATCATAAGTACGAACTGGATGGTCCTGTGGAACTAATTCCTCAAGAGTAGAAAATATCATATTGAATTTACCTATATTTTCATGTTTTGTCATCATAAATTATCACTCATTTCTATACTTATATTATATCATTTTTGAGGTGTAATTCCTAGAAATACTTATCCACATTTATCTGACAATAATAAAAGACTGCCAACAAACTGATTTAGTTTGTCAACAGTCTGAAATACGGCAATTTTGCCGTATTTAACTTTTTATTAGAGAATATTATCTTACAAATACTCCATACACCTTGTATGTACCATATCCAGTATCTGATGGAATAGTAATATTATAGTTTCCAGATGTTGTAGCTGTATAGCTAATTGCCACAATATCACCTGATGATGTAGTTGAATTTACAAGAACATCTTCATTATTTATCTTGATAGACTTAGCTTCAGTAATAGCTGATGATGCTGCCGCAATGTATACTACTATTTCTTTATTTTCCTCAGTAGTTTTTACTGTTATTGAATTTCCTTTATCAAGCTTTAGATAGTTCTTATCTGCACCAAAAGTAACAGTTGGGTCAGTGCTTAATGATTTTGAAGATGTATTCAAGAACCATTTAGCAACATTAATAGTAATATTTCCTAAAGCTAATCCTTCAACAATTTCATCAGTACCTAATACTAGCTTATGATCATATACAGCTGGATCAAATGTATTATCATCACCATAAATGTACATACTAGATTTCATGCTAGCTATTGGAGCTGCAAGAGGATCTGTTGAAGAGAAGTTTGCAACAACTTCATAGAATCCTGGTTGAATTGCTCCTGTTGCAGTTATTCCATTATATTCATATGAGGCAACTACGCCAGTAGGTAGATTAGAAACCTCAATTGACTTCAATGATCCATCTGCTTTATATACTGCATCATTAAATACTGCGGCTGACATATCAACAGTATTTTGAATTTTTAATTGTATTGTTTTGTCTTCTGGTTTAATATAATTTGCTTTTACATCAAATGAAGCTGTTACATTATAAGTTCCACTTGCACTTGGCGCTGTAGTTGAAGCATCATATACAGTACCATTAGTTCCTTCATATGTATAAGTAACTGAAGCAATTCCATCTGGAGCATTTCCTGCAGTTACTGGTTGACTATTGTAAGTTGCATTTACAGGTCTAGCAACTCCAGTTTGTGCAGTAAATGAAGCATCTTCAAATACAACATTTGTCATATCTACTTTATTATATACATTCATTTGAACAGTTAGAGGTTCAAGTGGCTCATATAAAGCTTCATTTACAATAAAATTTAATACAATAAGGTATTGACCAACTGTTGAAACAGAACCAATCTTGTCACCCTTTATACCATTTGTATATTCATAATAATCATATGAAACTCCCTTTAAACCCTCAAGTGAATCAGCCTTTAAGGTTTGATTTCCAACTTTAGCTTCAATCTTATAATCTGTTATAGAAGAATCATACTCTAATGTATCATCATTAAATATTACATTACTAATATCAATAGTTTTCTTTGTGAAAGGATCTCCTTCCTCAAAACCACATCCTACTAACACTAAAGTAGGTAATGCAAGTAAAGATAATGCTGTAATTCTTTTCAAAATTTTCTTCATATTAGTATCTCCTTTTCCCTTTTTTACTGTATTATATAAAATATTTTTTACATAATTAGACACTCTTAATTTTATTATAACTTAATATTAAAAAATTTCAATATTTTTATACATAATAAAAAAAGCTTTTTTTAAAGCTTATAAAAAAAATGGAGCGGGTGAAGGGAATCGAACCCTCGTAGTCAGCTTGGAAGGCTGAGGTTCTACCATTAAACTACACCCGCAAAAATGGTCGGAAAGACAGGATTTGAACCTGCGACCTCCTGGTCCCAAACCAGGCGCTCTACCAAGCTAAGCTACTTTCCGAATGCATATATGATTATAACAAAAGACTAAAAGTTAGTCAATAAATTATTTAATATAGTGGCGCCCACACTAGGACTTGAACCTAGGACCCCTTGATTAACAGTCAAGTGCTC
>JBJEFR010000002.1:0-3426 GCA_051874255.1 Anaeroplasmataceae bacterium | reverse complement strand
CATAAGGTATTACTTTAAATTCATCCCAATCATAATCTCTAATTCCTGCAGGATTATCAGCATCATATAAATGCTCTATCGTAAGATCTGAAGGTTTTATTTCAATATCATCTTTAATGTATTCCATTTTATATCCAACCTTGCCTTTTCCTATTTCAGGCTTCGTTCTTTTAATAACTCCTTCCTTTTCTAAATTATTTATCAAATATTGTATTGTTCTTGTTTTAACTCCTAATAATCTTGCGATTGTGTCAATTTTGATGTAATCTCCATTAAATCTTTTTATGAAATTAATTACAATTTCTCTTCTTTCTTCAACTGTAGGTTTTCTATAATATACATAATAATCATTCATTTGACTAAATATTATTTCTCCATAGTCTGCTTTTATAATTCTTATGTCTAAATATTCAAAATATGAAATAAGTTTATGCTCATAATCATTACTGGGTAATACTCTTAAATTCGATTTGTTTACAATCCCTTCAATATTTCCAACACATAATCTATATAAATATATTAATACATTATCATCATCTACAACTTTTACAACATGACCTTTTTCACCTTTAAAAAATGTCTCAGTATCATTTATGATTTCAACAGCATCAAATAATCGCATATCAACACCACCTTAACTGCACTTAAAAACAAAAGAGAACATCACATTGATGTTCCAATTTGTATATTTATTCAGCATCTTTTTGATTTAACTCAATTAATAATTTACGTACTTCATTTTCTAAAACTTCTTTATCAGGAATTACGCTAGTATATTTGGTTGCGTAAATATTATTTTCTAGGCCTTGCATTGACATTTCTGCTATTTCTTTTTCCTTATCAGCACAAAGAATAATTCCGATTGGCGCAGCATCTAATTCATCATTAACTTCATTTTTATAATAATTAACATACATATTCATTTGTCCAAAATTTTCTGGCTTTAATTTTCCAATTTTTAAATCAATTAATACATACGCTCTTAAAATTTTATTATAAAAAACCATATCAACATAATAATTCATTCCAGCAACACTAATTCTTTGTTGAGATCCAACAAACATAAATCCTCTGCCCAATTCCAATAAGAAATCTTCAATGTGGTCTATTAATGCTCTTTCTAAATCGCTTTCTAACATTGGTTTATCCTCTGGAATACCAATGAATTCAACCACCATAGGATCTTTTATAAAACTGTCAGGTGTTTGATAAGTAATACCTTTAGTTGCTAATTCAAGTACTGTTTTTTTATTATGTTCACCTTTTGACAGTAATAATCTTTCATAAAGTGAAGAATCAATTTGTCGTTCTAATTCCCTAACACTCCAGTTTGAATTTTCACATTCATGTTCATAAAAAGATCTTGCATTTTTATCTGATACACCTAATAATAACAAATAATGTGACCAGCTTAATTTTCCAGACAGTGTTTGGAATTTTCCATATTCCAAATAAAATCTCCTCATGGAAAATAAATTTGATTTAGAAAATCCCCTACCATATAGATTTGTTAATTCCTTAGATAATAATTTAAGTGAAGCAGCTCCATATTCAGCCTTTGCATTTCCTTTTTGCTCATCTTCTACAATCATCTTGCCAATATTCATATAAGCTATTAACATTGTTGTATTGACATCTTTAGAAATCTTATGCTTAGCTTCTTCAATTATTTTCTTAATATTATTTAATAATTCAGTACTTAAAACTTCATTGCTCATAGGAACCTCCATTAATTTGTTTAGGTGTTAATATTTTACCATTTTTTATAATCATAATCCATATGGAAATAATGAATCCAAAAATAAAAAAGTTATCTTCTTTTAATTGAAGTCATTTAGAATAATAAAATAGAGAGTTTCAAAAATAAAAGACCAAACCACTATTCATTAGTAATTTGATCTCAATATAAAAATTTATAATTGTAGACATCTATTTGGAATTTTTCAGTATCAAATGCGCGACACACTCAACGTTATCCTTTAAAACCCGGATGAAAAAATAATAATTATTTATATTATATTAGCCCTATACTCATAATATATAACTAAATAATTATTATTATAAATATCTTCAACATTATATATTAAACATTTATTCAGTATATCCCAAATCTGATACCTTAAGTTGTTCATAAACAATTGATAAAGTATAGCTTGTAATCCTTTTTGTACCAGAATTTGGAACTAAAATACCTTTATCCACCCATTCATTCATCCACTTAGAAATAGCTCTAGGAGTAACTCCGAATAACTCTGATAATTCTTTATTTTTAACTATCTTTATTTTATTTTCTAAACAGTATCTTAATAAAATCAAATCTTTTTTGTTTAATCCCTTTAATAATTTATTCGATTCTTTCTTTGATGCTTCGACTGCCTGTTCATAAATTTTTTCTGCATTAAGTGCCATTATCTTACAAAAATATTCAATCCATATTTCTAAATGTGGAGGATTTTCTCTTCCAGAATAAAAAAGTGCAGGTAATCCCATTTGAATAGAATCATAATATCCATTTAAATCTGACATATAATATTCCTCAAATGAATTAAAACCTTTAAAATCATAATCATGTTGCATTAAGACATATGTAGCCAGAGCTCTTGAAGTTCTTCCATTTCCATCCGTAAATGGATGTATGGTAACAAGTGCATAATGGATAATTGCAGATAAAATCGGTACTGGTAAATTCTGATTTTGATTATACCAATTTATTAATTCATCAATTAATGGTTCTATATCAATATATTCAGGTGGTATATATTCAGCTTGTCTAGTTTTTGAATCATAAACAGCAAATAATACTCCTGGCGGAGTTGGTCCTCTAAATGGGATTCTTGTAATTTTTCCATTTTTTTGAATAATATCATGTAATCGTACAATTAAATCTTTATCTATTTTTGTTTTCTTTTTGTTTTCTTCCTCTAAAAAAGTTAATGCATCCCAATAATTCTGTACTTCTTGCTCAGCAGTTATTCTTTTCATATCTTGTTTGTTTGCTATCACTTTTTCAACTTGATTGTATGATAAAACATTCCCTTCAATACTTGTAGAAAAATGCGTTTTTTTCAATTTAGCTTCATACATAAGTTTTTGTTTTTCTCTTGTTGGTAAAAATAAATAATCTAATGCTGTTTTATATTTTTCAATTTTAATTAAATAATTAACTAAATCATTTGTATATTTAAAATCTAATTTCATTATATCAACCTCATGTTTATTATAACAAAATAAGGAACTAAATTCAACATTTTCGTTCCTTATTCGTTCTCTATTTTTTTAGTTATTTGTTCTTAAAATAAATTTATAAAGTTGTTTATATCATCAAATCAGCCAGTTGTCCAGTCTCAACGCAATCCTTTAAACTCTGGATGAAAAAATCAAATTTATGAATATAAAAAATTAAAAAACACTATAATATAGGATTTA
>JBJEFR010000001.1:0-15182 GCA_051874255.1 Anaeroplasmataceae bacterium | reverse complement strand
ACTCAAACCAAAAAGAAAAGACTGTCAACATTTTTACTTTGTCAACAGTCTGAATTAGGGTTAATTTTACTTAACCCTATTTTTTATTATAAATAACACGAAGGTTATTTTTGTCTTATCAAATGTTTTAGCTGGCTTATATTTATCAAAGCATATTAATCTTCCATCACTAATCTTTATTTCAAATACTGAGGCGATATTATTTAGTAAATAAAATTTAAATAAATCTCTATTAATATTCTGAAGTGATGTCGTATTATCTAATAATAAATAATTATACTCATTAAAATAAATATAATAGTTTGGATCATTAAGCATATGAGAACGGTAGTCATTATCATCAATTCCATCCATAAATAATAGCTTATTATCCTTATCGTATACGGTTATTTTTTCACATCCTAAATATTCTCTTAGCATTTTAAGACAATCAGGAATTTGTTTATTTACTGATAATTCATAAATTTGATTTTGAATACATGCTTCATCATAATAGAATAATCCAGTAGCTCTTTTTAAAGCTTCATTTTCACGCTCTATTAAAATGTTATCATGAATTTCAGGATGATATATTACATAGCAATTTCTACCCTTATTTTTAGCTATATATAAGCATTTATCAGCAAGCTTAAATATTGTGTCATAATCATTACCATTATCAGGGTATCTAGCAATTCCTATAGAACATGTTACGACATTAGAAGGATTATCAGCAGAAATTGCCCATTGAATACCTAATCTAATATTTTTACTAATATTTCTAATTTTATCCTCATCTACAGAATCAATGACACATAAAAATTCATCTCCACCAAATCTTCCAGCACTTCCAATCCCTTCAAGAGATTCCTTAATTACCTTTGCAACACTTACAAGTACCTTATCACCAAAGGCATGACCAAAATTATCATTAAAATCCTTAAAACGATCTATATCAAGAATCATTATAGTAGTTGGTGAATTAACAAGATTTATTTTATTATATGCTACCTCTTCAATGGTTTTTTTGTTTAATAATTCGGTTAATCCATCTATTTTGTCTGCTTGAGAATTCTTATTTGTCAATACATTATTTCCTAAATTTAGTATTCCAAGAATGAAATTTTTGTCGTCATAGCTTATGTTTTTAGTATGAATATTCAAATAATTAGAGTTTTGTAATAAAATTTTATAATTTTTATTAGATATACCTTTATTTAAATCATCATATAATTCATGCTGTAAAGATAAAGAACAATCAGATTTCTCATTTACATCAAAATATCTATTAATATAGGTATTAAATCTTTCTATATCTCCTTCAAATAACGTTGCCATTTCTCTTGTATTAGAGAAGGTAATATTTTTTGTAGAACAATTGTAATAAAAGAAATACATATTAACTTCAGATAAAAGACTTCTTTGAATAGTAGAATTAATATTGATGTTATTGAATGATTTTATAATATTATTCGTTTCTATTAAATAACCTGTATAGGTTTCATCATTATTGTATTTTAAATAAATTAATGTATCATAGGTTATGTTCTCAATTGTAAGGTCAATAGTTTTTAATATATAGTCCTTTAATCCTAAAATAGACATTTCTAAATCATTAAATTCATCAGAATTTTCTATATAATCACGTAAATTAATAATAGGATTGGTAGTATTAAAAAATCTTGAAAACAATTGATTGGCTCTAATTACATTTAATTTTAAATCAAGAGTAAATTCAATATCCTTGATATATTGCTGTTTAAATTTAACCATAGTATCACAACCTTTAAAAAAATTATATCACATTATGTCGATAAAAAAAATGATTAATCCATTATATTCCATATTTTTAAATCATATATTATATAGTAATTAATAATTCTAAGAAAGGAAAAACTATAGATAATATGTATTTAAAAACTATTCTAAAAAAGCTAAATATCAATTATATTTTAAAAAATGACTATTATATATTAGATGTAGTTAGAAATATAAATGATATCCAAAATGATGTTATATATGTATCATATGATGATAGTTACTTACCTAGTGCAATTAAAAAGGGAGCTAAAATTGTCTTTGGTACTAATGATTATCATAATAATAATATAATTTATATTAAGGTTTTAAATATAAAAAAAACTTATAGTCAATTAGTTGATTTATTCTATCATAAATACTATAAAAATATAACTTTCATAGCAGTTACTGGTACTAATGGAAAAACTACTACATCAACGTTAATTCATTCATTTTTTAAATATAATAATATTCCCTCTATTCTTATAGGAAGTAATGGAATATTTTATGGTGATGTAAAATATAAAACTAATAATACTACCCCAGATATTAAGGTTATTGCAAATTCTATTAAGGAAGCTAATAAAATAGGAATAAAGTATGCCATTATTGAATCATCAAGTATAGCTATATCTGAGCTAAGGGTCTATAATATTCCCTTCAACTATGCTATTTTGACAAATATATCTCAGGATCATTTTGATTATCATAAGAACTTTGAGGGATATATTAGTGCTAAGGGAGTTTTATTTTCTAAATCAACAAAGGCCATTATAAATACTGATAGTGAGTATTATACGTATTTTGATAATCTAAATAGTAAGGTTTTATATTATGGTAAGGATAGTTATTTTCCAAGTAAATATGAGCTTAAAAGAGATCATATGAATTTTATATTAAATAATACTAAATATAAAACAAATTTAGTAGGTTTATTTAATTTATATAACATAATGGCATTTTTAACATTAATATATGATTTAGGATATAGTAAGGAGCGTGCAATATCATTTTTAGAGGATTTTAAGCTAGTTGATGGAAGAATGAATATGTTTATTTATAAAAATAGAACCATTATTGTTGATTTTGCTCATACACCTGAAGCAATGAGAGCAGTATTAAGTAATATATCTAAAATGCATTATAATAAAATTTGGTGTATCTTTGGTGCAGGAGGTAATAGAGATAAGGAAAAAAGAAAGCTAATGGGCGAAATAGTATGTAATTATTGTGATAATATAGTATTAACAAATGATAATCCAAGAGAAGAAAATGAGCTAGATATAATTCATGATATAGGACTTGGAATAAATAAAAGCTATAAGGTTATATTGGATAGAAAAAAAGCTATTTTAGAGGTATTAATGTTATCTAATGAAAATGATTGTATTCTTATTTTAGGAAAGGGAAATGAGGATTATATTATAAAAAATGGTATTAAGATAAAGTATAGTGATATTGAATTTGTAAAAAATATAATAGGTGAATAATATGATTCTTATAATAAGCTTTTTATTATCATTATTTTTATTTTATATATATATTAAATATTTTAAAAAACTATCTCAAACCGAAAGAGAAGAAGGGCCTAAGACCCATAAAATAAAAAATGGTACTATTACAATGGGTGGAATAATAATATTATTAAGCTCCTTAGTACCATTTTTATTCTATATAAATAAATTTAGGGGATTAGAATATTTATTTTTGATTTTACCAATGGTATTATTTTTTATAATTGGACTTATAGATGATATATTGATTGTTAAATTTAAACAAAATAATGGTCTTAAAGCCAATTTAAGATTGTTAATGGAGGTTATATTTTCAGCATTATTTTATATATTATATTTAAAAATATATAAAACTAATACTTTAAATATTTTTTCATATAAAATAAACATTGGCTTTTTATATGGTATATTTATATGCTTTATGTATATGGGAGTATCAAACGCTTGTAATATAACAGATGGTATTGATGGACTAATGGGTGGTATTTTTTTAATAAGCTTATCAACCTTTTTTATCATTTCTTTAAGACTTAAAAAGGATATTATTACCTACTATACTTTAGCATTAATTGGTGCAACCTTAGGATTTTTATTTTACAATTTACCAAGAGCTAAGGTTTTTATGGGCGACTGTGGATCATTAATGATGGGTGCGTCATTAATGACTATAGCGATAGCTTTAAATATGGAGGTTTATTTATTATTAATATTAATAATTCCTTTTCTTGAAACAATTTCAGTTATTTTGCAGGTTTTATATTTTAAAATAACTAAGGGAAAAAGATTGTTTAAAATGGCACCAATTCACCATCATTTGGAGCTTAAGGGATATTCTGAGGTTAAAATAATTACTATTTTTTATATAATTAGCATCGTTTTTTCTTTTATTTCAATAATAATTTATTTGACTTAATTATTATGCTATAATGTAATAGGGTGATATTATGTCAAATATAGTCATAATGACAGATTCAACATGCGATTTAAATGAAGAGGATATCGTAAAATATGATATAAAGGTTATTCCTTTATATGTTAATTTCTTAGATAAATCTTATAAGGATAATGTTGATATTACAACAAAAGAATTATATGAAATGGTAGATAAATATAATACACTACCTAAAACCTCAGCTATTTCAGTTTTAGATTTTATAAATTATTTTAAACCATATTTAGATGAAGGAAAAGAAATAATTTATACAGGTATTTCTTCTTATATGTCTTCAACATATAATAATGCTTTACTGGCTGTAAAGGAATTAGAAGCAGAGGATAAAATATTTATTGTTGATAGTAAAAATTTATCAACAGGAATTGGACTTATTTTATTACATGCTGCAAGACTTAGGGAACAAGGACTAAATGTAAAAGAAATTGTTTCTAAAATGAATGATGTTGTACCTAGAGTAAGAAGTCAGTTTGTTATAGATACTTTTGACTTTTTGTATAAGGGTGGAAGATGTGGATCAATGGCTAAAATATTTGGTACAATGCTAAAAATTAAGCCATTTATTGCAGTTAGAGATGGTCAAATGATGGTTGCGCAAAAGCCAATTGGTCATAAGAAGGCTATGCAAGCACTTCTTGATAATATTTTAAAGAATAAGGATAATTTAGATTTAAACACAATAATGATTACTCATAGCTTTGCAGACGATGATGCCATATATTTAAAAGAGGAGCTTTTAAAGCATATTCAGCCCGATGAGCTAATGATTACTAAGGCTGGATGTGTTATATCATCTCATTGTGGGAAGGGAACAATAGGAATATTATATATTTTAAATGAGTAAATATAGGAGAAACTATGAAAAAAAGTATAATTATATCAATATTATTTATTCTATTTGTTCTAACAGGGTGTTCGTCTAAGACTAAAGATTATGGTAAATTTTATGATTTAAAGGATGCATATGATAATAATGTAATATCATATGATGATTTATTATCCATTGCGTATCATAATAATGGTGGAAGAGAAGGAAATGAAGAATATATTCCACTTGAATTCATACCTAAAGCTATAGATAATGTGATTAGTAAAGATTTGAAAAGAAAAATTATTTCAACAAAGGCTAATTCAGCTGAGGAATATGATTCATATTCCATAACTTCTTATTATGGAACATATAATGATGCCATAATTATAAAAATGAGAAGTTCCTTATATGAGATAACTACAGATGTAACAACCTTATATGTTGAAGGAATAAAATTTGTTTTTCCAACCGAATCAATAACCGTTTTTGTTGGATATTAACTTTATTATAAGAGTGAGGGATTATTATGGAAGAAAGAGAAGAAATTATAAATGAAAAAGCTAAAGAGGAATATTTAAATGCATATAAAAAACAAATTAAGCTAGCAAAAAAGATTTTATTATTAATATTTTCTATCACTGGTGTAATATTTTCTATTATTGGTATAATATTAGGTATATTAATTGAAAAAACCTTTTTTGTTTTTACTATTTTAGGATTATTTTTTATAATATTAGGTATTTTATTATTTTTTGTTATACCGGAAAAAATAAATTATGAAAAACAACAAAAAAGAATAAACAAATATGGATATGTTAATATTTACCAAATAAATTCAAGAGTTTTTGAATTAAATTATAGAATTAATGAATTAGAAAAGAAAAATAAAGAATTAGAAGAAAGGATTATCAGTCTTGAAAAAAATAAAGATTGAAATGATAAAATATGAGTGCATTAAATAAAATGAGTATTAATGAAGCAAAGGAATTCTTTATAAAATATCATGGCTTTGAATTTCATATGTCACGTGAAGAACCAAATAAATATAAAGATTTTTTAGCCTCAAAATTAAATAAAAATCTTTTAGAAGAATGGAAGCATGAAATATTAGATGAAGATTTAAAGAAAATTTATAATCATATTGAAAAAAATAATCTTTTGATAATTATATGTGATTTCATAGAGCTTTATAAAAGTACTAAAACTAAGTTAAATGAGTATGCAAATAAATTGTTTGAATTAATAGATTATGCTGAAAAATATCTAGATTCTAAACAAAAAATTTTAATTATGGAGGAGCTTGCAGGTAGAAACACTATTTTAACGGATAGTGTAATTAAATTTATTTGTGATAAAACAAGCTTAAAAGATAAGCTTATTCTTCATATATATAGATTGATAAATTTTGAGGCGGATTTTATTTTAGAGGAAGCTGGATGGGATAATCCTAAAAATCGTTATTTAAATGCTTTAGAAAACATAAATAAAGCATTAAAATAATATATTATTAAATTATAGAAAAGAGTTTATAATCTTTTCTTTTTTTATAGTTTCATAATTCACTTTTTTTCATATTATTTATTAGGTGATATTCATGAAAATTCTACTTTTAGGTCATGGTATTAGTAATAATGGTATAAAAAAAATATTAGATAGTTATCATATGAATTATGATTATTTAGAGGAAAGTGAATTAAAGAAATATGATTATGATATAGTTATAAAATCTCCATTTATACCATATACAAATGAATCTATTATAAAGATGCTAGAAGAAGGAAGTATTGTAATAACTGATTTTGAATTTGTATATTGGCTATTTAATAGATATATAATATCAGTTACTGGTACAAATGGTAAAACAACTACAGTTAGTATGCTTAAATCTTTACTTAGTGATTATATTTTATGTGGGAATATCGGATACCCTATAGGTGAGGCTATAATTGAAAATAAGGGTTCTAATTTAATTTTAGAAGCATCAAGCTTTGAGCTTGAGGGCTGTATTAAATTTAAGCCAGATATTGCGATTTTTTTACCTATTACGTCTGCTCATTTAGATCATCATAAAAGCTTTGATAATTATTTTAATTCCAAGATGAAAAACGTATGTAATTTAAATGAAAATGACTTAGTTATATATCCATATGATGATATTAATATTTCTAATTATTTAATTAATATTAAGGCTTTAAAATTAAGCTATAGCTTAAATAATAAAAAAGCCAATATTTATGTAGATAATAATTATATTGTATATGATGATTTTAAATTTAATATTGATGATTTATGGAGTAATTATAATCATAATATTTTAGATTCTATGATTGTTGTTTTAGTTGGTAAATATTTAAATAAAAGCGATGATTTAATAAAAAATACTCTTATAAGTTTTAAAGGAATAAAATATAGATTAGAAAGAATTAAAAGTAATATTTATAATGATTCAAAAAGTACTAATATCTATTCTACTATAGAAGCATTAAAAAGCTTAAATAATATAAGCTTAATATGTGGAGGCTATGAAAAAAATGATGAATTAAGTGATTTAATACCTTATTTATCAAAAATAAAAAAGGTATATATTTATGGCATGAATAAAAATAGACTTGAAGCATTTTTTAAAATAAATAAAAAAGAGGTAGAAATATTTGATAATTTAAGTGATGCTACAAAAAAATGTTTAAATGATAAATATGATAATATATTATTTAGTCCTATGTCAGCTTCATATGATCAATATAAAAGCTATATTGAAAGAGGAGAGCATTTTACGCAAATAATTAATAAATATGTAGAATAATGTCTTTTTATATGCTATTCTATACTAAAGAGGTGAGGTATAGCTATGGCAAGAAATTGTTACCATGTTAGTAAAAGAGATAATAACGGACGTGAATGGAAGGTATTTTTAGAGGGCTCTGATAAGGTAATTAAGTTATTTTCAACTCAAGCTGAGGCCCTAGCATATGCTAAATCTTTGTGTAAAAACAAAGGTGATGAATGGTCTGTTATGCTTCATGGATTAGATGGTAAAATAAGAAAACAATAAAAAGGAAATTTTTTTCCTTTTTTTGTTTATTAAAATGATATGTAAGAAAATTTGTGGTATTATATAGATGGTGACGCGTATGAATATATGTTATGGTGGTTCTTTTAATCCGCCAACCTTGGCACATAAGAAGATAGTAGAGCTACTTGAGGATTATTTTCATCCTGAAAATATTATTATTATTCCGTGTGGGAATAGCTATAATAGAAAGAATCTTTTAGAGTTTAAATATAGATATGATATGCTTAAGCTAATGCTTGATAAGGTAATAATTTCAGATATTGAGGCAGGTATGGATAAGTATAAGGGTACATTATTTACCTTAAACTCCTTAAGTAAAGATTATGATGATTTATATTTTGTTATGGGTGCTGATAATTTAATTACTATTAAAACGTGGATTAATTATGAGGAATTAGTTAAAAAATATCACTTTATAATTTTTAAAAGAGATGATATAGATGTTATAGGCTTTATTGATAATAATTTAAAAGAATATAAGGATAAATTTATTATTGTTGATTTTGATTTTAATATATCCTCTACCATAATAAGAGATGATTTAGCATCTAATAAGGATATGCTAGATCCTAAGGTGTTTGATTATATTATAAAAAATAATTTATATAAAGAATAGGTGATGTTATGTTTAAAAATGGGTTTTTAAAGGTAGCTTGTATAACTCCTTCATTAGAGGTAGGAAATCCTAATTATAATGTGTTAGAAATACTAAAGGTTTTAGATGAATGTAAATCAAGTATTGCAGTATTTCCAGAATTATGTATTAGTGGTTATACATGTGGTGATTTGTTTTATAGTGATACTTTAGTTAGTGATTGTTATCAAGGATTAGATTACTTACTAAAAAATAATAAATATAAAGGAATATTAGTTATAGGTGCACCTTTAGAATTAGGTGGATCCTTATTTAACTGTGCTATTGTTATTAAGGGTAATGAAATTTTAGGAGTTGTTCCTAAAAGAAGCTTACCTAATAATAAAGAATTTTATGAAAAAAGATGGTTTAAGAGTAGTGCTAATGAAAATAAAAATAAAATATATGTTTTAGGAAAATATTATCCTTTTGGTAATATTATTTTTAGTGATAATAAGCATAATATTCATTTTGGTATAGAAATATGTGAGGATATGTGGTCTACAGTTGCGCCTGGTAATATTTTAGCCTTAAATGGATGTAATATCATTTTAAATTTAAGTGCCTCAAATGAAACATTAGGTAAGGATGATATTAGAAGATCAACAGTTTTAGAAAATAGTAGAAGAAACTGTGGAGCATATGTTTATGCCTCTGCAGGTGTTAATGAATCTACAAGCGATACTGTATATAGTGGACATAATATAATTGCCTCAGTTGGTAAAATAATAACTGAAACAGAAAATTTTAGTTTAAATAGTGAAATTTTTTATGGAGATATAGATTTATCAATGATTAATTATTTAAGAAGACAAAATTCTAATTTCCATGATAATATTCATATTGATTTTGATTATCAAAGAGTAGAATTTAGTATTCTAGAAAGTGATGATTATATATTTGAATCTAAGATTAATCCTCTTCCCTTTGTACCAAATACTAATGAGCTTAAAAGCTTTGAAAAGATTGCCTCATTACAGGAATCAGCTTTAATTAAAAGACTTATGCATACTAAATCAAAAACGATTATTATTGGAGTTAGTGGAGGACTTGATTCAACTCTTGCGTTACTTGTTTCTTATCAAGCATTCAAAAAGCTAAATAAGGATCCTAAGGATATAATTGCGGTTACAATGCCTGGATTTGGTACCTCAGATCGTACTAAATCAAATGCAATGGTAATGATGGAAAATCTTGGTCTTACCGTACTTGTTAAGCCTATTGGAGAGGCTTGTATGGATCATTTTAAGCTAATTGAACACGATCCTAATATAAAGGATGTAACATATGAAAATACTCAAGCAAGAATGAGAACCTTAATATTGATGGATTTAGCTAATAAATACAATGGAATTGTACTTGGTACTGGTGATTTATCAGAACTTGCTTTGGGATGGTGTACATATAATGGAGATCAAATGAGTATGTATGGTATTAATGCTGGTATTCCTAAAACCTTAGTTAGATTTATGGTACATCATTATGCCTTAACAAAATTTATTAATATTAAGGATACGCTTCTTGATATATGTGATACACCAATATCTCCAGAATTATCTGGAAGTGATCAAAAAACAGAAGATGCTGTAGGAAAATATGAAATTAATGACTATATATTATATAGACATTTATCTTGTGGTGATAGTGAAGAAAGAATTGTTTATTTATTAACAAAGGCCTTTATGATGAATTTAGCTGAGGCAGAGAAGTATGTTAAAAATTTCTTTTTTAGATTCTTTACTCAACAATTTAAACGTCAAGCACTACCAGATGGACCAAAAATTTTAGATGTTAGCCTATCTCCAAGAGGAGATTATAGAATACCATCAGATATTAAACGCTTT
This sequence comes from Anaeroplasmataceae bacterium, assembly GCA_051874255.1. GTDB lineage: Bacteria > Bacillota_I > Bacilli_A > Acholeplasmatales > Anaeroplasmataceae > UBA3206. The sequence goes on along the minus strand of JBJEFR010000001.1, from coordinate 4,575 downwards.
TAGGAGGCTATTTTATGAGTGAGTTTGTAAATGCTAAAATAGAAAACTACATATATGAAGCAAATGACTCACCATATAAAATTGTTAGTGCATTACTTGATGATGGAACAAAGATAACTCTTGTAGGAACATTTCCTTTTTTAACTCTTAATTTAAAATATAAATTTGAAGGTGACTATGTTAATCACCCTAAATTTGGACGTCAATTTAAGGTAAAAAGCTATACTAGATTAGATATTGATTCTAAAGAGGGTATTGTTGCTTATTTATCAAGTGATAGATTTAAAGGAATAGGTGAAGCAACAGCTTCAAAAATATATGATGAATTTGGTAGTGATTGTATAAATCAAATACTAAATGATAAAAATATATTAAAAAGAATAAAAGGCTTTAGTGACAATAAAATCAATAGCTTTTATGAGTCCCTAAAATCAAATGTTGATATCGAAGCTACATATATTGAGCTATATTCATATGGCTTAACTCCAAGAATGGTTGGAAAGCTATATGATAAATATGGTGATGAGGTTTTAAATAAAATAAAAGAAAATCCTTATCGACTTATCTATGAGCTAGAAGGATTTGGATTCTTTAAATGTGATCAATTAGCTATGATGCTTGGATTTAGCTATGATGATAAAATAAGGATAGAGGAAGCTGTTTTATATACCTTAAATAATGTATGTAATAGTAATGGATTTACCTTTTTAACTGATATTCAGCTTGAAAATAGTGCTTATCAGCTTTTAAATAAGGATAAAATTGATCATATTATCTCTAAAGAAACAATTAAAAAGGCTATTGATACTCTTAGTGCCTGTGAGAGAATAATTGAAGAGGAAAATAGATATTATGTTAAATATCTATATGATAATGAAGTAAATCTAGCAAAAAAAATAATCGAAATTAATAATAAAAGTGACAATACTAAAATTTATCCCTTAAGCCAATTAAATGATTATTTAGTTGATATTGAGCTAAATAATAATATCAAATATACTGAAAGCCAAAAGGAAGCTATATTTACATCTATAAATTCAAATATTAGTGTTATTACAGGTGGACCAGGTACTGGTAAAACTACTATAATAAGAGGAATATTATTTTTAATGGCATCATTAATGCATTTAAGCTTTAATGATAAAGACTTTTTAAAAAAAGTATTATTATGTGCTCCTACAGGACGTGCAGCCAAGCGTTTAGCTGAATCATGCAATATTAAGGCTACTACAATCCATAAGGCTTTAGGATATGACTATACGGGTGAATTTACATATAATGAAAAGAATAAGCTACCCTATTCGATAATTATTATTGATGAATCATCAATGATAGATTTATCACTAGCTTGTAATTTATTTAGTGCTATTAATAGTAATGCTAAGGTCATAATGGTTGGAGATGAAAATCAATTACCATCTGTAGGACCTGGTGATGTACTTCACGATATTATTGAAAGTGATTTAATTCACGTTTCAAAATTAACTGAAATAATGAGACAATCATTAGATAGTGATATTGTAAAGTTAAGTAATGATATAAAAAATAATTATATAAATTATGATATTTTTAAAAATAAGAAGGAATTATTCTTTTATCCAGTATCAGGAAGCAATGTTGTTGATAAAATATTATTATTTATAGAAAACTTTTTATCCAAGGGTGGGTCACTACAACAAAACCTACAGGTATTAGCCCCTATGTATAGTGGAGTATGTGGAATAGATGCAATAAATACAGCTATTCAAAATAAATTTAATACCTCAGATAATATGATTGTAAGAGGTAATAAGATATTTAAACAAAACGATAAAGTATTGCAGCTACAAAATGATCCTATTTTAGGTATAATGAATGGCGATATTGGTTATATTAAAGATATACATAAGGATGAAGAAGCTGATTATTTATATATTGATTTTGATGGGGTTATTGTTAAGTATCCAGCCTCTAATTTTGATAATTTAACTTTAGCATATGCTATAAGTATTCATAAATCCCAGGGTAGTGAATACGAAAATGTTATTATGCCAGTTGTACCATCATATTTTGTAATGCTTAAGCGTAAGCTTTTATATACAGCTATAACTAGAGCTAAAAAGAAGCTAATTATAATAGGAGATTTTCCATCACTAGTTAATGGAATTAATAAACCTGATGAAATAAGACAAACAACTTTATGTAATAGATTATTAAATAAGCTAAAGCTTAATAGTAGAGTTATTTATATTAATGATCCAGATATTCCTTTTGATACACTTGGAGAAGAAGGAATGGAAAACATTACACCTTATACATTTATGACAGAAAGTAAATAATAATATATGAGGTGATATATATGAAAATGCCAGTGTTATTTATGCTTGCAGGCGGACTTATTACTTATTTATTAATTGATGAAAAAGGTTCTAAAAAAATGAAAAAAATGTTTTGTGACATGAAAAATAAAATAATGGAATAAAAAAATCCCTAGTTCACTGAACTAGGGAATGTTTTTTATGCTAGGTCTTTTCCTGTAAGCATTTTATAGGCTTCAAGATATTTAGCAATTGTTTTATCAACAATTTCTTGTGGTAATGTCCAATCATGCTTATTATTTAATAACCAGTCTCTTGCGATTTGCTTATCGAAAGAAGCTTGTGATCTACCAGGCTCGTAATCATTTGCTGGCCAGAAGCGTGAGCTATCAGGAGTAAGAATTTCATCTCCTAAAACTACATCTCCATTTTCATCTAAACCAAATTCTAGCTTAGTATCTGCAATAATAATTCCTTTAGATAATGCATAATCAGCACATTTCTTATAAATAGCAATAGTATAATCTTTAATCTTTGTTGCATACTCAAGACCATGTCCTGGGAATGCTTTTTCTAATACCTCAATGCTTTGTTCAAAGCTTATATTTTCATCATGATCACCAATTTCAGCCTTTGTTGATGGTGTGTATATAGGCTCTGGAAGCTTGTCTGATTCCTTTAATCCTTCAGGAAGCTTAATTCCACATACTGTACCATTTTCCTTATAGCTTTTCCATCCTGAACCTGTAATATATCCTCTAACTATACATTCAATTGGAAGCATAGTTAATTTTTTACACATTAATGATCTTCCTTCATATTTTTCATTTTGGAAGAACACTGGCATATCCAAAACATTTGTAGATATTAAATGGTTTTTACAAATATCTTTAGTAAAATCAAACCAAAACTTACTCATTTGGGTAAGAACTTTTCCTTTATTTGTTACTGTATTGTTTAATATTACATCAAAACAGCTAATTCTATCTGTCGCAACTAATACTAAACTATCACCGTTATCATAAATTTCTCTTACTTTACCTTCTTTAATTGGCTTCATATTAAATTCTCCTTATTAAAATAAAATTTCTACATATGAATTATATTACATATCACAATTTTTAACAATAAAATTCAAAAAATATTTTAATTTTTAAATTAAAAAAGTTTTCTTGCAAAAGCAAAAAAACTAATTTAATCTACTTAATATTAATTTCCCTGGCTATTGGAGTATTAAATATTTTTTTAACTTCCTTTAAATCATTTGTTTGTCCAAGAGCATACATAAGCTTGCATACAGCTGCCTCAGTAGTCATATCAATTGCCTCAATTGCACCTGTTTCAATTACCTTAGAACCGACCTCATATATTTGAAAATTAGATTTTTCATATAAGCATTGAGAAGCAACAACAACTGGCACATTAGAATCAATAGCCTTTTTTAATTTACTAACAAAATCTCTTCTTACAAATGATATTCCACCAGCACCATAGGCTTCAATAACGATTCCCTTAATACCAAAATTTAAAAGTAAATCAATTATTTCAGGATTAGTAGTAGGAGTTAATTTTAATAAAAATACATTTGTTTCAATATTTGTGTTTAATTTAGGCTCATCTGTGTAAGGAGCTAAAAGCTCTTCATTGATTGTTAGTCCTGCAGCTGAGGAGAATCCAGCTTTTTTAAGATTAATTGACTCAAATGCACTAAAGCCACTTGTCCTAACCTTTACAGCTCTGCAGCCTAATATAATCTTTCTGTCAAAGGCAATAAAAATTCCATGATAATTAGTTTTAGCCATAGCAAGGGCTAGACGTAGGTTATCTATTGCATCAGTAAGTGGATGGGTAATAGGAAGCTGAGATCCTGTAAAAACTATTGGTATATTAGGATTTTGTACCATAAAGCACATCATAGAGGCTGTATATGCCATTGTATCAGTACCATGAGTAACAATTATTCCATCATAGTTTTTCATCTCATTATATATTTCAGTCGCAATGATTTTCCATTCTTCAGGCTGAATATTAGATGAATCTAAAACCATAATTGATTTACATGTGATTATAGTATCATTAGTTTTTAATATTGATAATAAAGAATCATAATTATTTGCTGGCTTTAAGCCATGAGAGGATTCAACGGAAGAAATAGTACCTCCGGTTGTTATAAGTAAAATATTTTTCATAAAAACTCACCAATTTATTATATAACATTTTTTTATATTTTAAAGATAATATTTAAAAAATAAATCTCTATATAAATAGAGACTTATAA